>JACNKJ010000184.1 GCA_014382085.1 bacterium | reverse complement strand
TAATCGTGCATAGAATTCCAGAGGCCACTCTTTGGTGGTCTGACTGGCTCCCAGCAAAATGGCGATACTCGCCGGTCCCACTCCACGGTCAGCCAAAAGCCGAGCACCCGTTTCTCTTTCATTGCCACTCAGGTGTACCTTGGGTGCGCTTAGCTCCTGCACCCCTGTGAGGCTTTCGAGAATGGCCAGGTGATGCGCCGTGGCCGCCAATCCATCTGGAATTTCAGGACGATGGTTATAGGCCAAACCGCGCGGCATCCGTGCAAGACCCACTCTTAGCTTGGCTCCCGAAAGTGCGGTGAGTAATGCGCTTCGCGGATTACCGAAAAGATCCAATACCCAGTCGTATTGACCCCGAAGACTGCGAGCCATGGCCAATGTTTCGCGGATGCCGCTGCCGGGTGAAAGTGTCCGGATGCGTCGAATGCGAGGATGCTTCCAGAGCACTTGGTCATGGGGCTGCTCGCAGAGATAGTCGATGGCTGCACCGGGGAATCGATGGGCCAGGGCGTCGAGCAAGGGTGTGCTGAGAATCACGTCGCCGGTGAAACGCAATCGGCTCACCAGGATGGTCCTCGGTTCTTTCCATCCTTTGCTCACGAGAGACCTTCCGTTTCGAGAATCCAATCGGTGGCGCTCTCCATATCATCGGCCCTATGAAGTCCTGCAAGATGCGCCACTTCGCCCTCACGAGCCCGACCATAGCCCGTACGCAACAAGATTGCGCGTAGAGGCAAGGTTTGGGAAAGGAGCACGTCATCGGGCTTGTCACCCATCATCCAACTGCCTTCCAGATCCAAATCTAATTCCTCTGCGGCCTGCAAAGCCAATCCCGGAGCAGGTTTTCGACAATTGCAGACAATTCCAAATTCCTTGGACTCCGCCTCGGGATGATGAGGACAGATATAGATTCCGTCCAGGGAGATTCCTTGCTCGGCAAGTTGCCTTTCCAATTCCTGATTCACTGCCGCCACAGCGGCGAGATCGAAAAGGCCCCGTGCGACTCCCGATTGATTGCTTAGAACGACCAAGGCGTATCCAGCCTCATGAAGCCGTTTCAGGGAATTCGCCACGCCGGGCAGAAGCTCGACATCTTCAGGTCGGTGAAGAAAATGACTCTCACGAATGATCGTTCCATCTCGATCCAGAAACACTGCGCGCCGGCTCATGTCGCCTCCAACCAATCGCCCAAGGCTTCCAAGATGAGATCCACGCTTAGAGCCGGCTGGCAGATCATTTCATCCAGGGGACAATTTCGTTCGAAACAGGGACGGCAATTCACATTGGCCGCCAGGTTGAGAACCTGGGGGCCCAAGGCTGCGGTCCAACGTGGATCCGTGGAAAGGAAAAGTCCTAAGACCCGTGCGCCGGCCCCGGCTGCCAAATGCATGGCGCCGGAGTCATTGCTCACCGTGAAACTTGCAGCCCGGCAAAGCTGAGCCACCTGGGCCAGATCCAGATCACCGGCCTGGCACCGAGTTCTACGGCCCCTGCTTTGAATAGTCCTCTGCAGGCTGAGCAAAGCGTCTTCCTCCGCCTTGGACCCAATGAGGACAATTTCAAACTCATCGGGTAGCTTTTCGGCCAGGGCTGCATAGCCGTTCCAACGCTTGGCAGCGCCGAATAAGGCGCCGGGCGCATAGACAACATATTTACTAGGACTTAACCCTACACTCTTCAAGTACTTATCGAAGTCTTCTTCCGAGATAGCCAGGTTCAGCAAGGGCGCCGAAGCAGCCAGGTCCTCCTGAAATGAACTTAGGAGGTCAGCTTTCTCCACGACCCAATGTCGCTGGCGATCGCGCCGAAGATCCCTGAAGGCATGACTTAGAAGTGCACAGCGAGCCTGGCCCGCCCGGCCCACTCTTGTCCTGGCACCCGACACTTTCGCCGCGAGAGCTGAAGAAAAGCTGTCGGGAAGCACCCAGATTGCGTCCGGCTTATTGTCGCCGATTTCAACGCGAAATCGGCTGAGGCCCCGAAATCCTCGGTGCCTGCCCTTGCCTTCGTAGCTCCTGAACCCTGCAATATCGCCACCTGGAGCAAAGAGTTTTGCAAAGACGCCGCCCCCCCACACTTCCACGGGACTGCCGCTCAGCTGAGCCAAGGGAGAGATTAGTGTGGTGGACATCACTGCATCGCCAAGCCAAGGGGGCAGTAAAAGTGCAGCCTTGAAGGGATGTTCAGGCAGGGATCGCATGGAGGATCCGCTTTACAGAGGCTTCCAGATCCGAAAGCGAGATCTTCTCGCCGGGCTTGCCCCTGAGCACCGCCACGGATTCACGGTTTCGGGGCTCCCAATCGAGCTTGTCCGAATCGGTGAAAAGCCCCAGGACCGGCACGCCACAAACTACGGCGGCGTGAAAGAGCTCGGTGTTTCCCGCCACGACCAGATCGCAGCGCGAGAGCAGAGCCAGAGTTTCTCGCAGGCCAAGCTCAGGAGTGTCCAGCACATTGCTACCCAAACGCGCGGCAAATGAATTCTCACCCTCCGAGTTTTCGTTCAGATTGAAGAGCATCACTTTGGCGCGCAAGCTGCCGGACAGGTGACCGACGATGTAAGCGAGGTGGCTTTCCACCAACCGACTTTCGCCAAGACCCGTTGCGCTATCCACGCCAATGAGAATTTGCTCCTTCACCGGCTTGCGAAAGTGAATGAGCTGATCGGCAGCGCGAATCTCTTCCGGCTGGAAGGTGAAGCTCCAACTTTTGGGATCATAGTGCAGTCCCAAAAAGCGGGATAGTTCGCGAGCCAGATCCATGCGGTAGTTTCCTGAAAGCCCCCATCTGACCGTGCAGTTGAGGAAGGCCTCCCGCTCGGTGTCATGAGTGCCGATGCGCAGCGGCGCGCCCGAGGCAAAGGCCACCAGATCGCGCATGGGATCGGATTGATCGTTCATGAGAATGACCGCGTCGAAAGAACGCCGTTTCACTTCCTTGAGCAGGTGGTGATAGGCGGCAGACCGAAGCTTCAGTTGCTGGGGATCGTAAAGAATGAGGCCGCTCACCCCCGGTTCGCGCTTGAGGAACTCGCCCCAGCGCTCAAGAGTCATGACCTCGATTTCCACGCCCGGTGCCGCCTGGTGTAAGCCCTCGATGACGGGAAGGAAAAACAGAAGGTCGGAGAGACGACCGGAATCCACCAAAAGGATGCGCGAAAGCTTGTCCAGATCGCCGTCCAGACGGAAAAGCTTTTCCCGAGGTGAATAGCCGAGGGTCTTCAGGAGCAGACGTCCGGCAGGGCTTTTTAGAATGCTGGCTGCCATGCGCTCGCCTATTTCCCTCCGTATTGCCTCTCGTAGTAGTCGCGATACTCTCCGCTGAGAATTCGCTCCCACCACTCACGATTGTCCAAGTACCAATCGACCGTGGACGCCAGACCCTCGGCGAACTCGACCTGCGGCCGCCAGCCCAGCTCTTGCTGCAGTCGCGTGGAATCCATGGCGTAGCGCCGGTCGTGCCCGGGGCGGTCGGTGACATATTCGATAAGATCCCGGGGCCGACTCAGGCGATAGAGAATGCTCTCCACGATGTGAAGGTTCGCCTGCTCATTGTCTGCGCCCACGTTGTAGACGCGTCCCAGCTCGCCCTTTTCCAGAATGATCCTTAGGGCGCGATTGTGGTCGTCCACATGAATCCAGTCACGCACATTGAGGCCATCTCCGTAAACCGGTAATTTTTCGCCCTGGCTGGCTCGCTGGATCATGAGGGGAATGAGCTTTTCGGGGAATTGGTAAGGACCATAATTGTTGCTGCAGCGGCTGAGGACCACGGGAAAACCGAAGGTTCGATGGTAGGCGATGCAAAGCAGATCCGCCGCAGCCTTGCTTGCGGAATAGGGACTGGACGGATCCAGCGGCGTGTCTTCGCGAAAGAGCCCCGTCTCGCCCAAGGATCCATAGACCTCGTCGGTGGAGACCATGAGGAATCGGCCTTCACCCTGGGACCAGGCGGTTCTCGCAGCTTCAAGCAGAACTTGCGTTCCCGTCACGTTGGTTTGGACGAAAACACTTGGGCCTGAAATGCTGCGATCCACGTGGCTTTCTGCGGCGAAATGCACCACACTGTCGATCTCGTAGTCCTCGAAAAGTTTTGCGACAAGCTCGCCATCGGCGATGTCGCCCTTCACGAATTGGTAACCTTCGTCCGACTCCAGGCTCACTAAATTTTCCAGATTACCCGCATAAGTGAGCAAGTCGAAATTGAGGATAGACCTGCCCGGCTCTTCCAGGCGCATCTGGCGAATAAAATTACTGCCGATGAAACCGCAGCCGCCGGTGACGAGAGTAAAAGGCATCAACCGTCCTTCCGGTCCCAATCGTAGGGAATGTCGTTGTCGTGCGGGTCGCAGCGAATCTCGTCGGGGTTTTTGTAGTCGTAGTGCCTGTTGGGCGTGTTGATCACCAGGCTCATCTCCTGGCCAATGCACTTCCAACCATGATAGACACCATTGGGAACACGTACCAAAATGGGCTTCTGCTCTCCCAGGAATATCTCCTGAACTTCACCCTTGCTGGGGCTGTTCTCACGTCCATCGTATAGCGCGAGTTTGATCATGCCTTTCACACAAACGAAGTGATCCACCTGATGCACATGATAGTGCCAGCCCTTGACCACGCCGGGATAGGTTGCCGAAATGTAGCACTGTCCGAACTTTTCGAAAAAAGGATCGTCATCGCGCATCATCTCGCAGAGATAGCCGCGCTCGTCGGGAATCTGTTTCAATTCCTTGATCACCACGCCGTCGATCAAAACAGCCTCCCCTGTTCTTCGCCCACAAGATCTTGGGCCTGTGTGAGGGATTCGAATGTTCCCGCGTCGGTCCACCATCCGCCCAGGCTACCGTGACTTAGCTTGCCCAGGCGAATGTACTCGTTGTTCACATCCGAGATCTCGAGTTCGCCGCGGGCCGAAGGCCGAAGCGTGCGAATGATGTCAAAAACATCGAAGTCAAAAAAGTAGATACCCGAAACGGCTAAATGGCTCTTCGGCTTCTTGGGTTTTTCCTCAATGGAGATAACTCGATCGCCGTCGATTTGGGCCACGCCGAAACGATGGGGATCGCTCACCTCCTTCAACAGAATCCGCGCGCCGTCTCCCTGTTCGGCATAAGCCTTAACCTCTTCGGCGAGAGAATCCTCGAAGATATTGTCTCCCAGAATCACGCAGCAGGGATCGCCGTGACAAAAATTTTCGGCCAGGGAAAGGGCCTGGGCGATGCCCCCCGCCTCGTCCTGAACTTTGTAGGTAAGTTTGCAGCCTATTTCTCGGCCGCTGCCCAGCAGGGCAACAACATCACCCATATGCT
This sequence comes from bacterium, assembly GCA_014382085.1. Classification (GTDB taxonomy): domain Bacteria; phylum Krumholzibacteriota; class Krumholzibacteriia; order JACNKJ01; family JACNKJ01; genus JACNKJ01. Next base: position 5,592 of record JACNKJ010000184.1, on the reverse strand, counting down.
CGGTGCCGGTGACGACCAGGATTTCTTCAATGCCGCTCTCGATGAGCTTTGCGATGGGATGGAAGATCATGGGCACACGACCCACAGGCAGTAGATGTTTGTTGGTAACCTTGGTCAGAGGGAAGAGCCGGCTGCCGGTGCCTCCCGCCAGAACGATACCTTTCATACTCGATCCTTCCTCATCGCTTACCGCTTCGGTAGATGATTCGCTCTTCCAGGTCGATCACACGCAGGGAGTCGGCCTGCATCTGCTCGAGAATTTCGTCGGGAACGATGCGCACGCGCACTGAATCGGCCGGCGGACTGCTCCAGACCAGCGCCACGGTAGGCGCTCCGCTGATATTGCGCAGGGAGTGAATGCTACCGGCCGGCACCTGAAACATGCGTCCCGGCGAGTACTCTTCCTCCAGGCCGTCGTGAATCAATTGCCCCCAGCCACGCCAGATGTAGATCCACAGATCGCTGTAGGGATAGTAGCAGGGCCAAGCTTCTTCCCTCACCTGAAGTAACGAGAGTGAAAGCAATGAGTCCACACTGAAGATGTCCGTCCAGCTTTCGTCTTCGTTCTCGGCAAGAGGTGAACTTCGTAGAAGATCCTGCAGGCCCATGTTCATGAAGGGCAGATCGCGCGGCGGAGAAATGGGCCAGGCCTCGCCCATCGAGTCGGGTGCGGCTTGGAGCAATGAGTCGGACCAAAATCCGCCACCTTGGATCTGCAGGGAATCGGGGCCATCTCCATAGAGAGAATCCAACCAACCGTATCCCTGCTGCCGCGCACGACGAAGGCTGTCGCGAGTGGCCGGCTCCTGATCCAGTGCTTCGAGGTCGAAGAGTTCCATGTCCTCGGGACTGAGGGAGGTTTCATCCTCCCGCCCTTCCTGCGCGAACAAGCCCGCCGCCAACAGCAGGCTCAAAGCCAACGCCAATGTCGATTTCCGGTAACGCGTCATGCCTCTTCCATTCCTAAAGCTGATCCGAATATCGGTGCTCGGGCGGCGCGCCCATTTGCATCAATTCCCGCACTACGTTTCGCACCAGTTCGGATTTGCGTGCGTGCGGAAGAAAGGCGCTCTTAAAGCCATTGAGAACGATGGTATGGATGGCCTCGACGCTCAGATCGAAGGCCTCCGCCGCCAACTCGAATTCGTCGGTAACCGTGGTATCTGAAATGAGACGATTATCCGTATTCAAAGTGACACGCAAATCGAGGTCAAGATATTTCCCGAATGGGTGCTGCCGGATGTCCTGAACCGCTCCCGTGTCCAGATTGCTGGTCAGGCACATTTCCAGGGGAATACGGTGATCATTGACGAAACGCAATAGGTCCGCATCCTCTCCCAGGCGAACTCCATGGCCAATGCGATGAGCGCTGCAATAGTGCAGGGCCTGGGATATGGAGGCTGGCCCAAAAGCCTCTCCCGCATGGAGGGTCGAATTCAGATTGTTGTTCTGCACAAAGTAAAATGACTCGATATGTTCTTTGGCAGGATAGTCCTTCTCGGCGCCGGCCAGGTCGAAGGCCACCACTCCGAGATCTCGGTATTCCAGGGTGGCCTGGGCCAGTTCCATGGAACTCTCCGGCGGCATGTTACGAATTCCACAGAGGATCTGCCCGGCGATGATGCCGGTTTCCTTTTCCGCCCTGTCCAGGCCCCGGGCTACGGAGGAAATGATCTCCCCGAAGTCCATGCCTCGTTCACGATGAAGCAGAGGGCTGTAGCGCATTTCGATGAGACGCACATTTTCCTCGGCCGCATCAATCGCCAATTCGTAGGCCGTACGCTCCAGAGCTTCCGCCCATTGCATCACCGGCAGGGTGTACATGAAGGCGCGCAGGTAACGCACTAGGCTGCGGTCGCCGTCACCCATTTGTGTGGCCTCACGAATTTCCTCTTCGGAGCTGAGGCCCAGATCCACTTTTCCTTCCCTAGCGAGTTCCAAGAGAGTGGCCGGGCGGATGGATCCATCCAGATGAACATGCAGGTCGGTTTTGGGAAGTTCTTTGAGCCAATGCCGATCAATCTTCATTCAATTCTCTTTCTCGTTCTCGTCCTCTTCAGGCAGGTTGAAATACTCTTCCTCGAAAAGCTGTCGATATGAGGCCTTGGCCTCGAAATCGGTGGGTGCGTCCTCTTCGCGTCGAGCTAAAACTCCGCGTTCCACCAATTCGAAAACCATGAAGCCGAAATCGCTTCCGTCGCGAACGCCCCAGGATTCGAATACCATGGCTGATGTGGGACCATAGAGATCGGAGGCATGCTCCCGAATTCCCTCAAGAAGCTCCTGCCCCGACACATGCCCCTCCCGCTGATACCGAATACGCGTACGCTCAAGGGCGTCGAGCAGGAAGCGATAGGCCTCCCCCGGGAATCTCAGATCTTCAACCCTGTCTCGACTCAAGGGACCACCTCCGGCGCCTTGCTATTCACTTCCATGAGCGAATGGAAGAGCACTTCGTAACGATCCACCACTTTTTCACGGGCGAAGAGTTCAAGCACTCGATTTCGCCCCGCTTCGCCTTGGTCGCGTCTCAATTTTTTGTCAGCAACCAGACGATCGCAGGCAACCACCCAGGCTTGCAGATCTTCGGGATCTAAAAGTTCGCCACCCTCGCCGGAAATCAGGACCTCGTTGGGACCGCCTACATTGGTCACCAACACGGGAACACCGCAGCTCATGGCTTCCAGAGGCGCCAGGCCGAAGGACTCATGCGCGCTGGGCACCATGAAGACATCGGCCAGGGGCAGCAGGGATTCCATATCGTCCCAGGCTCCCAGGAATCTAACGCGATCTTCGATACCCATCTCGCGAACCATGTGTTCCATGGAAGCCAGTTCGGGCCCGTCGCCTGCCAGAACCAATACGCTTTTGTCCCGGTTTTTCAGTTGATTGAAAACTTCCAGCAAGAAGGGCGCGCGCTTCACGGGTCGGAAATTGGAAGCGTGGAGCAGAATGACTTCATCGTCTTTCGCGAATCGGCGGCGCATTTCCATGTCGCAACCGGGACGGAAACACTCGGTATCCACGAAATTGGGAATAGTCTGGATGGATTTGTCCGTTTCGAAAATGCGCCTTGTTTCGGAAGTGAGCCAATCGCTCACCGCGGTAACCGCGTCACTGCTCTCAATGCAGTAGCGTGTAATGCGATGGTAACTCGGGTGCTTACCTACCAGCGTGATATCGGTGCCGTGAAGTGTGGTCACCACAGGTATGCAGCGCTTGCACATGTCGCGAGCCAAGATAGCGCTGGCCGCGTGTGGAATGGCATAGTGCACGTGAAAGAGATCCAGATTATGGAAATGCGCCACCTGATGCATCTTCACGGCCAGGGCCAGGGTGTAGGGCGGATAATCGAATAGAGGGTAATCCGCCGTTTCCACCAGATGCACGTGCAGACCCTCATGCATCTCGCTTAGTCGATAAGGCCGAGCAGAACTGATGAAATGAATCTCATGCCCCCGCCGGGCCAATTCAATTCCCAGTTCCGTGGCCACGATTCCGCTGCCGCCGGCCTTTGGATAGCAAACGATGCCGATGCGCAAAGGATCACTCATCACTCAGCTTCCTTTCCCCCGGCAGAAGCGCCGATACCGATTCGATGCGAAGCAACTCCACCGCCCGGAAGGGTTCGGCATAGTCGCAGCCTGCCAGCTCACCAAAGTAGCGATCGCGCGCACGAATGGCTTCGAGAAAGGCCGGATCGTTGATAAGGGTCGCTGCCTGGCCATCCCGACGAATGAACTGGCTGGCGTAGGCGCGAAGGGAAGCTTCCTTCTTCTCGCGAACGGCCCCCACATCCACCACAAAATCGGGACGAAAGAGCCGGCGCTCCATGGTTTCGTATACCACCCTCGGCCGACTGGGCGCGCCATCCGCCTCGAAGTGTGCGAGTCCGGCCAGGAATACGCCTTCGCGCAACAACAGGTGGGCCTGGTCGTGATCCGGATGACGATTTTCCCGCGCGGGAATGATGAGAAGCTCGGGCGCCAGTTTCCTTAGCCATTCCACCACGCTTCGACGCTGATTCATATCTCGAGCGTTGAGGCCGCCGTCAGGCAGTGCCGCCTGGTATCTCTCGCCCACACCCAGTATGTGTCCCGCCGCAGCAGCCTCGGCCCTGCGGAGCTCGGGGTCCCCGTTGGATCCCATCTCTCCGCGGGTCAGATCCAGAATGGCCGTCTCATGCCCCTCTGCCGCTGCCAAGGCCAGGGTGCCGCCGCAGGCAATTTCCACGTCGTCGGGATGGGCTCCGCAAGCCAGGATTCTCATGGGCTTTCCTCTCCGTGCAGAATCAATCGATGGTAGTGCTTTTGCCCCCAGGCTTCCAGGTGAACTTCCGCCAGTTCAAGGAGCTTTTCTACCTGAGCCAGGGGATTCCCAGGCTCCAGAAGCGGGCTCGACTCTCTCCCGCCCGGGCCAGGCTTCTTTCGATCCAATTCCCAGGCTCCGGCCGCATCCAGCCGGGGCCAGAGGCGCGGAAAGGGAGCATCCATCAGCTCAAAAGCCGCACGAATTTGATGATGATAGAGCCACTCCGATGGGCCGAGCACCACGCCTTCCACCGGCAGCACGATGTTTTGGAGCATGGGACGAAGCAAGACGTTGGGAGAGAGGTCGCTCTGCGCCTCCGACAGTCGCCGCTTCAGAGCTTCGACATAGTCTTCGGCGGGTGGCAGACGGCGGCGCCCCTCTTTCAGAAAGAAAAGGGCTCGCTCGCCAATACCCCGGCGAAGGGGTCGACCCAAGCCTTCGCCCTCCAATTTATCGCCTTCCTGATCTACCGAAGCGGCACATTCAGAGCGTCGCTCCAGGTAGCGTTGCCATAGCGGTTTTGCGCTCTCGGCCAAGGCCGGGGCTCTTCCCTCAAGAACAAGAAGCCCATCATCCGCGAATAGCTCTGCCATGATGCGGCCATGGAAGTGTCCCAGATCTTCATCCTGGCCGGGCTTGAAGGGCGCTTGGGTAAATTTATCCAGCTCGCCGAATGCAGCCGCTATTGGCAGCTCACCGACGCGCCGTCCCTTGCGCTCCAAGGAAGCGGGCAAGGAAATGCGCAGGGCGGACCGATCTTTGCGGTTGAGGTACTGTCCCGCGGCTTCGTCGAAGTCGCTATCGTCGCTACCGTTCCAGAAAACAGGAACCAAAGACTCATCGCGACGCGCCAGCGCCACTGCCGTGGCAGTTTTCTGCAGGGTCAAACCCAGGGGCATAGGGAAACATGGCTGCTGTCCCGTAATGATGACCCGCGCCTCGCCGCGTGACAATCGGTTCAGATTTTCACGTGCCGCAGGTGATGCGGCAAACTCGGCCAAGGCTTCGCGCAAAGCTGTCTGAGGCACGAAAGTTTCACTCTCGGTGAACTCGCCTTCGAAAGGCCTCACTGCGGGCAGATCCCGCCGGGACAAATTCACGACCCTGCCTTTTCAAACAGTAGAATGAGTCGAGGGCTATCTTCTTCTCGATACCCGTGACCGGTATAGCTACCCCAACTATTGCGAAGCGTGAATCCCTGCGCCTCGGTGGCGGCCAGAATATCCTCTCGCCAAAATTGTCGCACACTTTCCTCGTAGCGTAAAGTTTCCTCGCCGCTTT
>JACNKJ010000186.1 GCA_014382085.1 bacterium | reverse complement strand
TTACGGGTGGGAGTGGTTAAACTGCCCTTCAAGTCTAAGTTGGGTGTCCCGTCGGATATTTCGTGATTCCGACGAGGATGTAGTATTCACCATGGTAGACAATCGTATGGAAGAGGATCGCCTGGACCGGAACGATCTCCGGGCTTTTCACGATGCGATGGATGAGCTTGCACGACGTCGGGCGGCTTCAAGTCTATTCGCCCGCCACCAGCGGCGAGTCTATTCATGGTGCCATCGATATGTGGGGAATCACGAAATCGCTCTAGAACTAGCGCAGGATGTCATGCTCAATGCATATCAAGGTCTACCGGATTACATGCACCGAGCGCGCTTCAGCTCCTGGCTCTTCGTAATTACTCGTAATCGCTGCCTGCGGGAAGTAACTCGAAACACTTTCAGCCAGGAACTCGAAATCGATCTCGATTCCATCCCCTGTGGTGCTCCTAGTCCGGAGCAGAAACTGCAGGAAGCTCAACAAGAAAAAGCTCTCTTGAATCTGATTGAAAAACACTTGCGGGCCGATGAGATCGACGCCCTTCACCTTCGCTGCATCGATGGCTTGCCGGTGGACGCGATCACGGAGATCCTGGCCGTTGACGATAAATCAGGAGCGCGCGGCCTACTTCAGCGAGCGCGTCGCAAATTACGATCGGCCTTGGACAACTCTGACAGAAGTTGAGAGGAAACGTCATGGAAGACCGATGCATTTCCGTCGAGGACCTGGACACCCTCCTCGACCTGAGTTCGGGTGATCCTCGACTGCGGCATCTAAATACCTGCTCCGCCTGCAGAACTCTGCTCGCATCCTACCAGCAGTTTCTAAACAACGAAGCCCCGCCTGCGAACAGTCGTCCGGAGGAAGCCCATCGGGATCTCTCGAGTTTCCTGAAAAACTGGGTCTCCGAAGTGGAAATGGCTCAGGTGGATCGCCCCTTTCTAAGCAGCCTCGTGGATTTCCTGCGTGGTCCCGTCATGGTGCCTGCTCTGGCCCTGACCTTACTCCTGATCGCCACGACATTTTTCCTGACAACACGCGACGGCGAAAGTCCAAAAGCAGTTTCAGGCGTATTGCGCGGCGGTCCCGATAGTGAATCTACCGCGATCATCGTCGAGGCCAAAGTGATGGCCCATGACGGCATTCGGCTTGCCTGGCAACCTGTCACCGATGCGGTCAACTACAAAGTTTTTTTGTTGGGAGAGGATCTCGGTGAACTTATCGAGATTGATGCGCTATCGGCGAACCACTACGATTTCAATTCCGCCGCGCTGCTAAGCGAAACCGGGTCCAATGCCAGATTCTGGCGGGTCATCGCGATAAGTGGGGGAGAGGAAATCGCAAGATCCGAACTCTTGGCCCTACCTCGGTATCCTTAACTCATGCGTTTTTCCCTCGTCTTTTTCAGTTTGTTGCTGACGGCTACGGCCGCCTTCGGGGAGCTTGATCTCACCGAAGTTCAGGAACTTTGGACCTCCGGCGCCCGCGATTCGGCTTTCGCCATGCTCGGGGCGAAGTCCATAGTTGCGCGTGCCGAGGGCGACAGCACTTCATTGGCGAGACTGCTGCTTCAGGAGGGAAGCTATCTCGCGGCCATCGGGGATCATCGCCAGAGTGAAGCGTTACTGAAGGAAGTCGAAAATCTCGCCTTGGCGCTTTCGGATTCCACTGTCCTCGTCAGCGCCATTAGGTGGATGAGCGTGGCGGTGGGTTCTCAGGGGCGCGCTCAGGATGCCCGCGATCTCTATCACCGATTGAATGAAATAGCCATGCTGCTGAATGACCGTCGACATGAGGCCTGGTCACATGTGGGTCTTGCCTGGGATGCCTGGAGGCGTGGAGATAACGAGAGCTCAGCTCTCCACTATTCCACGGCGGCGGATCTTTTTTCAGACACGGTAGATGTGGAAGGTGAGCTTTGGTCTCGAAACGGTCTGGCCACGGTGCAGACCAGTTGTGGCGAGTATGAGTCCGCCTTGGAGAGCTACCGGGCCAGTTTAAGGCGGGCGGAAGAAGCCGGACTGCCTATGGCCGAAGCCATCGCGCTTAACGGCCTGGGCAGCCTTGAATATCCTCTGGGACGTGCGGATCGGGCCTTGCAGCACTTCCGCAAAGCCGCGGCTATTCATGCTGAGAGCGGATATCGCAGGGAAGAGATTCCCGCCCTTCTAAATATCGCCATGTGCCTAAACTCCCTGGGCAGAACCCGCGAGGCGGCTGATACGCTTGAGCAGGCTCTTGAGACCTGCATCAAGGGCGGCTACGCGGACCTTGAGGCGACGGTTCTCGTCAAGCAGGCTGAATCTTCCGCGATGATTGGAAGACATAGGTCCGCTATCGAATACTATCGAAGAGCCCTTGACCGTGGAGATGCACTTCGCCAGGGGATGCGCATCAATGCTTTTATCGGCATCTCCGAATCGCTCAAGGTGCAGGGTCTTTATCATGAGGCACTACGCGAGTTGGACTCTGCCTCCACACTTCTTCAAGACACCGCACTGAACTGGCACGGCATGCGTATTCTCGGGAAGCGTGCTCAGATTCGAGTTCTACTCGGGCAAAACCGCGAGGCCCTCGTTTTGTTTTTGAACCTTGCTGAAGAGTCGGATCGGGCCGGCATCGTCGAGTTTCGATTTCATGCCCTCTCCGAGGCGGCGGGGTGTTGTGAGGCGCTATCGATGCCCGACAGTGCATTCACTCTCTATTCCCTGTCTGCACGTGTTTGGGAGAGCGATCGACGTCTTTTGCTCGATCCCGACTGGCGGGAGCGGCGCGGCAGTTCAGGCCGTCGCATCTTCACCGACCTCGCGAAACTAATGATTGCCCAGGGCGAGCGAATCGAAGCTTTCGAACGTCTTCAGGCCTACAAGGGGCGCACTTTGCTGGAGAGAATGCTGGGTCCGGGCAATCTCTACGAACAACAACTTCTGGAAACGGGTGACGAGCCGGTTGAGCTTTCGAAGTTTCAGAAGGCTGTTCTTCGCGAGGATGAACTCTTCCTCGACTTTTATCTCGGACCGGAGCACTTGCTCCTGTTCGCAATTCACCAGCAAGGTATGGATGTCAGGCAGATCGAAGGCGGTGAAAAACTCGAAGCGCGGCTTCGTGCCTATCGGGAACTGATTTCTACTGCGGGATCCGTCGACGCGCAGTCCCTGGCGAAAGCCGGTTCGCACATTTTCAAAACGCTCTTCGGAGAGTTCGGGGAAATACTAGGCGAACACCGAAAAATCCTCGTGTCGCCTGATGGTGTGCTCAACTTGATTCCCTTCCAGGAGTTTCCAGGCGCCGAGGATCGCATCTGGACCCGCGTGCCTTCGGCGACCATCCTTGCGCGGATTCGCAGTATGGAATACGAGACATCCGGGGCCGCACGAACTCTGGCTCTTTCCTCCTCCCTTGGCGAGATGGGGGAGGATCTTCCCGGTGCAATTCGCGAGGTGGAGGAACTCGAACGCCTATATGGTCACGTGACCCGGCGACGAATGGATGACCCACTGCAGGATCTCGGCGAACCCGATCTATTCGGCTACGATATCCTTCACATTGCGGCCCACGCACGAAACGACGATCAAAGCCCCTGGCAGTCGGCGATTGTGTTCAGGCCAGACTCGCAGTTGCGGGCGGTCGACATCGCGAAGCTGAGGCTTGACGCAGGTCTGGCCGTTCTGTCCAGTTGTAGCAGCGCCGGCACCGGCTTTCTGTCGGGGGAGGGCACTTTAGGATTGTCCAGCGCATTCTTGAGTGCCGGGGTCCCCGCGGTTTTCGCCACTCTCTGGCCGGTGGATGATTTGGCCACGGCCCATTTTGTGGAGCACTTCTACGACGGTCTAGCCTCGGGTGAGGCATGCAATGTGGCACTATCATCGGCTCAGGAGATTTTGAAGTCTCAAGTGGAAACTCAACATCCCTACTACTGGGCCGGATTCGTTCTAATCGGTGAAGGAGAAGGCCGACTCCCCCTAGATCGTAGGTCGTCCTGGCTTCTACCCATTCTAGGGTTCAGTCTGATGCTCATCCTCCTTTTCGTCGGTCGACGTTGGCGGAATAAAAACGTGTAATTCGCACATTAATACCTCCAAAGCTGTGATTCCCGCGCCCAGCCTGACTTTCAGTTAGTGTACTCATTCCCGGAGGACGCCGGATATGTCACGCCTTGCCACACTGATTCTCCTACTCATCAGCTTCATCTCGCCCGCTGGCGCGGCAAATTTGCAGGTGAACTCAGACGGCAGCGGCGATTTCCCAAGCATCCAAGCTGCCTTCGACGCCGCGGCTCCCGGCGACAGTATCGAATTGACCGGTGGAAACTTCATGGGCGTCGGCAATGTGGACCTTGTCGTGAATACGAACGATCTCACCCTTTGGAAATCGGTGCACCCGACCCGCATCATCGGCGGCGGCACAGCGCGCGGCCTCACTATCGCCGCCGACGGCTTTCGAATGGAAGGCATCGGGATCGAAGATTGCAACGCAGCCGCCGGCGGTGGGGTACTGATCAATTCAGGAAACGCTGTCTTCGTGAATGTCCGGGTCATGTTTTGTCAGGCCAGCTATGGTGGTGGCCTCAATATGGCAAGTGCAGGTAGCCTGATCCTTGATGGCTGCACGTTTCAGTACAATCTGGCCACACTGGGTGGCGGCATTTTTTTGGAGGACGACAGTGGCCCGGCTGAGATCACGAGCTGTGAAATCTCACTCAATTCGGCCATCGGATCGGGAGGCGGTATTCATGCCACCGCGGTGACTCCTCACATAAGCGACTGCAACTTCCTCGACAACAGCGCTCTGAACGGCGGCGGCGATATTTCCTTCGACTACGACTGTGCCGCACTCGTCGAACGATGTGAGTTCCAACGTGGGCAGGCCTTGGATGGAAGTTCCCTTTTTCTCGGAGACAATGACCTGAGCCAATTCGAATTCTGCATTTTCCATCACTCAGGTGGGGAGGTGGCTTACAACCGCGGAGGCGCCGTGTTCGCCACCAATGACTCCGCACCCGTCTTAAGAAATTGCACATTCTTCTTTTGCGAGGCCTACCAGGGCGGAGCGATTTTCTGTGATTCGGGCGCCGCGCCCACTGTGGACAAGTGCATTGTCGCCTTCAATACGGCCGGCGGTGCTTTTGATCACTTTGATGCACCCGGCATCCAGTTCTCCTGCAGTGATTTCTTTGCCAATACCGGCGGCGATTGGACGGGCGATATCGCCGGCCAGTTGGGTGTCAATGGCAACCTCAATCAGGATCCCAAACTTGTGCACCCTTGGTTGTCGGACTTCAGCATCGCCAGCGATTCGCCATGCAGCCCTGCCGAGAATCCTAGCTGCGGCCTGGTGGGAGCGGGAGAGGTCTTGGATGAGGCCCCGGCATACGTGGTCAAATCTGATGGCTCCGCGATGTTGAGCAACATCCAAGCGGCCCTGGACATGGCCCCTGCAGGTGCAAGAGTGTTACTCGACTACGGCATCTTCACAGGCGCGGGCAATCGCGATCTAAACTTCGGCGGGAAACTACTCCACCTCGGCGCGTTGTACGATTATAGCCTGAGGCCGATTATCGATGTCGCCGGCACTGAGGGCGATCCTCACAGGGGAATCTGGCTGCACGAGGGAGAACCTGCCGGCACCACGATACAGCATCTTAAGATAAGGGGAGCTTACACCTCAAGCACTTCAAGCATGAGTCGTGCTGGTTACGGCGGCGGCCTTTTGGTAAGCGACGGTTCGAAGGTTTTACTCGATGACGTGGTGTTCGAAGGCAACCTCGCAGGTGAAGATGGTTGCGCCATCTATGCGACGGGACAAGGTAGCATGGTGGAAGCGGTGGACACCGACTTTTACGATCATGATCTGATTCTCTACTCCCAATGTGTTTCCTCCAGCGACGCCACACTCACCATGACGAACTGCCAGATCGATGCAAGCAACTACTACGGTGTTGGTTTTACGGGGGATCTGGGCGCTCTCACCTTGAGTGGCTGTCAGTTAGGAAACACCAACACTCAGGATTGGGCCATCATCAATGTGTGGGACGCGGGCAACGCTGCGGTCCTGATTGAGGATTGCATCATCGTTGACCCCGGGGGCGGGCCAACATTGAATGTTGGATACTCAAACTCGGTCACTTATTCCGGCTGCACGATTAGTACCTACCCCGCTGCGGGTGCCCCACGTTCGACCATGTCTATCCAATCCAGCACTGTCGGCCTTATCGATTGTGATTTCATCAACGGCAATCTCGGAAGTGATGATCACTGGGCGATCGGCTGTTACTCTTCCGATGTCAGTTTGAACCAATGCAGCTTCAGCGGATTCGAACCGACGACCTATGATGCTGTTGTCGCCAATATCAACAGCTCGCTGACTGCTAACGACTGCTCCTTTGCCGGTCCCGGAGGTGGTTTCTATGTCTATGGAGATCTTGCTGCGAGTCTGACCGCGACAGCATGCAGCTTCAGTGACAGCGAAGGTTGGTCTGTTGAGGTCGAGAATACCTCCGGCCCAGTGCTCCTCAGCGATTGCCAGTTCAATAGCTGCATTCAGGGAGTGCGATTCACGGATTCGCCGGATTGCCATATCGAGGACAGCAACTTCATCGGAAATTTATTCAACCGCACAGTTACCTTCTCAAATTCAGAGGGCAGTGTGCGACGTAGCCAGTTCGATGGCAATGGAGCGAGCAGCGACGGCGCTGCCCTTTACGTGCTTGGTTCCACGGTAGATGTGGACAGCTGCGGCTTCACAAACAACAGCAGCGATGGCCACGGTGGTGCCATCGGTTGCGTGAGCAGCACAGCTAGCATCACGAACAGCAGCTTCAGCGGTAATGACAGTCAGGGCCATGGTGGCGCTCTCTTTATTGCGGACGCCACACTTACCCTTGCCGACTGCAATTTCAATGACAATGAGAGCCCTGAAAGCGGTGGCGCTGTTGCGGCCAGTTCGAGTCCCGTGGATATCGACCGATGCGAATTCACAGGCAACATTGCCAATTGGGGTGGGGCCGTGCACGTGGAGCTAGCGAATTGCTACATCGACGATAGCCACTTCGAGGCCAATGCTGCCACGAATGCTGGGGCCATAGACGCGGCCTTCGCCATGCTTCGAATCAACAACAGCAGGATTATCGGCAATCAGTCCGCGCAACGGGGAGCGGTCTATTTCAACCAGTACGCCAATTCTCACATGTTCAATACCCTGGTCGCGGACAATCAATCCTTCGGTCAGGGCAGCGCTATCAGCGTAAATGCCTGCAGCCCCAGATTTGCCAATTGCACCTTCGTCGGCAATGGTGGAGAAGGCTCCGCAGCGCAACTCTATTTCAACGGCAGCTGCGCTCCTGAGATCGAAAATCTCATTGTCGCCTATGGCAGTTCCGGGATGGCTGTCGACTGCAGTGATCCCGCACAGTTTGCACCTCTGGTAACATGCAACGACATCCTCGGAAATCCAGGTGGTGATTGGGTGGGTCCGCTATTGGGGTTTGAGGCTGTGGACGGGAATTTCTCCGCGGAACCGCTTTTCTGCGACATGATCGGGGGCAACTATCGCCTGACGGCAGATCTGTCACCCTGTCTTCCCGCCAACAGCCCCTGCGGCCAATTGGTCGGAGCCTATAATGTTGGTTGCTACTACGATCCGGTGGATGTTCCCATCGAATTGCCGAGTTCCCTGGCCTTGCTGCCCAATTACCCGAACCCTTTCAATCCTCGCACGGATATCCGTTTCGAGCTACCGGGGGCGGCGGTGGTGCGCTTGTCGATCTATGACGTATCGGGGCGTCTCGTCCGCGGATTCATCGACGGCGAACTCATCGATGCGGGCCGACACTCCGTAATCTGGGATGGGAGGGATGATGAAGGTCGCGAACTTTCATCGGGCATTTATTTCACCCGCTTCGAGGCCGCCGGTGAGAGTCACATCGGAAAACTGACCCTGCTGCGCTGACATGGTTGGATAAGCATGAAGACGCTCTTGCCGAGTTCGGCGGGGGCTTCTGTATGCACTTGAGGGTGAGTAGCGGCTCCGTATCAGTACAGCGACTTGATGATACTCCATTTTGTTTCGATTGAACTTGTTTCGTCCTCGCAAAAGCATCCCACCCATGGCGGATCCTGGATGTAGAAGTATCCTTCGGAGCAATTGATGAAGGCGTTGGTGCCAACGGCCTCATGATAATTGAACTCGCCATCCGTAATACGAATGCAGTCGCATTCATCTCCTTCTCGAACAAGAATCTCGAAACCGGGATAGAGCCACTCCAGATTACTACAGCGGAAATCCACGCGGAGGATCTCAACCAGTTCCCCCAACTGGGGTTGCGACCATGCCATGTTGAAGTACGATCCAAGGTCGCCGAGATGAAGCTCGCTGGCGTAAGTGATTACTATTTCGCCAGGGAAATCAGGGATGCCACCGATCCAGTTGTTGAGACCGAACTCAACGCCTACGATCCCGCTATTGGGCCAATTTGGATTATGGGCGATGATAGTGAAGGTCGACCACTCGCCGACTTCGCACTGTATGGTGCAATCAAGGGTCTCGGGTTCCTCGAAAATGGAGATTGAGTAGCCCCAGCTTGCAAGTGTGGTGGAAGCATACAGCAGGATGGCGATGAGCAGAGGAATCGACCTTTGCATATCAGGTAATTTGGAAAGTAACATCATCGTGCGTCTCATCATCCCCTCCTGATTGTAATCGGGATTATAGCAGGTGAGGGCAATGGAGTGCTTAGAGTGTCCACCCGGGTGGACTTTTAACCCCTCTGGAAATCAAGCTAATAGGCCTGATTTCCAAAGAGTTAAGCAACGCCTTGTGCGAAGTGCAGAGATCTCCGAGAATCTACGTTATCGTTAACGCCGCTAACATTTTAGCTTGTACGCGGCGGCTCCCTGGCCTTTATTGTGCCTTCGGGTGAAATGATTCACAAGGGGGCCCGATGGATCTGATCCTACTCGTCATCAGCGCCGTCCTCGTCAACAACGTGGTCCTGGCGCGCTTCCTGGGCATTTGCCCCTTCCTGGGCGTCTCCAAAAAAACCAGCACGGCCCTCGGCATGAGCGGCGCCGTGCTCTTCGTGATGGTCCTCGCCAGCATCGTAAGTTGGCTGCTCTACCATCTCGTGCTCGCCCCCAAGGACCTGGGTTTCCTGCAGACCATCGTCTTCATCCTCATCATCGCTTCCATGGTGCAGCTGGTGGAACTGGCCCTGCAGAAACTCAGCCCGAGCCTCTATCAGGCTCTGGGCATCTTCCTTCCCTTGATCACAACCAATTGTGCGGTGCTGGGTGTGGCAGTGATGAACATCCAAAAAGACCATAGCCTGATTCAGACCACCGTCTTCGGCGCGGCCAGCGCCCTGGGCTTTGCGCTCAGCCTGTTGCTCTTCTCGGGAATTCGCGAGACTCTCGAATTGGCCGACACACCTCGCGCCTTCAAGGGAACAGCTATCGCCTTGGTGACGGCGGGCATCCTCTCACTCGGATTCATGGGATTCGCAGGCCTGGTCAAGTAAAGGAGCCGCCGATGCTACTTTCCACAGCAGTGCTCGCAGGACTTGGACTGGTCAGCGGACTCGGTCTGGCTATAGCCGCCCGTGTCTTCCACGTGGAAGTGGATCCGCGACAGGAGAAAATCGCCGACACCCTTCCCGGCGCCAACTGCGGCGGATGCGGATACGCCGGTTGTAGCGACTTCGCCGCCGCCGTGGTGCGCGGCGATGCGACTCCCGAGGGCTGTCCGGTTTGCGACGCCGATTCCGCCGCTTCCGTGGCCCTGGTCATGGGCCTCTCCTACGAGCAAAAAGAACGCAAGGTAGCGCTTATTCTCTGCCAGGGTACGCGCGAGCGATCCCCCGATCGTTTTCGCTACAACGGCATGGCCTCCTGTGGCAGCGCCTCGCTGCTCGGCGGCGGACCTAAGAGCTGTACCTACGGCTGCCTGGGCATGGGCGACTGCGCGGGCGCCTGCAGCTTCGGCGCCATCGAAATGACCCCTGAAGGCATTGCCCATGTAATCCCCGAACGATGCACCGGCTGCGGCCAGTGCGCCGAGGCCTGCCCGAAAGATCTTATTCAAATCGTTCCCGAAAGCGCATCGGTGCATGTGCTTTGCAGCAACAAGGATAAGGGCGCCGCGGCCAAGAAGGCCTGCTCGGCTGCTTGCATCGGCTGCAAGAAGTGCGTGAAATCCGCCGGCGAGGAGCACATCCAGGTGGAAGACTTCCTGGCTCGCGTGAACTACGAAGATCCGCCCTTCGATCCGGCACTGGTGGATGAATGCGCCACCGGAGCCATCGTTGTGCTGGACCTGAAAAGCTCCTTGAGCAGGGTGCACTAGGAGGCCGTGATGAAATTCAAGGGCGGCATCCATCCGCGTTATCAAAAGATCACCGCAGAGTCGCCGACTCAGGCCATGCCCTTGCTCGATCGCTACCTGGTGCCGGTGAGTCAGCACCTGGGCGCTCCGGGCAAGGTGATCGTCGCCCGCAGTGAGGAAGTGCGAAAAGGACAGGCTCTCACCGAGGCCGCCGGGTTTGTCTCCGCGCCCGTACACGCGCCGACCAGCGGCAAGGTGAAGGCCATCAAGGCATTTCCCCATCCCTTCGGAAATGTGCAGGAAGCCATCGAAATCATCGCCGACGGCGAAGATAGCTGGGCGGAAGAAATCGAAAAGCGCGGAGACTGGCGCAGCATGGATGTGGACGCCATCAAGGACGTGCTCAAGCAGGCCGGTCTCGTAGGCATGGGGGGAGCCACCTTCCCTACTCATGTGAAGCTGAGCCCTCCCAAGGAAAAGAAGATCGACGCCTTCGTACTCAACGCCGCCGAGTGCGAACCCTATCTGACCAGCGACCATCGACTCATGATTGAGCGCGCCCGCGAGATTCTCGAGGGCGTGGGCCTGTTCATGAAGGTGTTGGGCGTGAGCAAGGGTTACGTGGGCATCGAAGACAACAAGATGGATGCTCTGGCCGCTATGAAGGCCGCCTGTCCCGCCGACCTCGACCTGGAATTCCAAGCGCTGGAGACCAAGTATCCCCAGGGCTCTGAGAAGCACCTCATTTATGCGCTCACCGGGCGCAAGGTGCCGCCGGGTGGTTTGCCCATGGACGTGGGCTGCCTGGTCCAAAACGTGGCCACCGCCCTGGCCAGCTACGAGGCTGTGGAGAAGGGCTATCCGCTTATCGAGCGCGTAGCCACGGTGACGGGCGAGGGCATCGCCAAACCCGCCAATGTGCTGTTTCGCGTGGGCACGCCTTTGGAGGCGATTATCGGCTTCTGCGGCGGCATGACCGACGACGTG
>JACNKJ010000129.1 GCA_014382085.1 bacterium | reverse complement strand
GCTTTTTCAGAATGAAGTTGAGAAAGACTAACACGGCCACAATGAAGATGGCGAGCTGATGGATCTCGACTCATGGAACTTCGTGGGATTCGCGGGACTTGGCTTCGAATGGTTCATGACACCCAACTGGGCTTGGAACCTCGGCGCCCGCTACCACTTCTTCCCGGGTAACAATCTCGATACGGTGGGACTTAGTAACCCGTATATCTGGGGCAAAAACCACGTGGATGCCGACACCGGCATGTTCGAAGCTCAGATAGGCTTCACCATTTTCTGGGGCGATCGTGATCGCAAGGTGGCTCCCGTACCGCCCGTGGTTCCTCCGCGTCCGGAAAGCAAGCCCAAGGTTGTCAGCGATCGCGATGGCGATGGCATCTACGATCATCTAGATCAGTGCCCGGATAAGCCCGAGGATTTCGACGGTTTCCAAGATGATGACGGTTGTCCCGATCCGGACAATGACGGCGATGGCGTTCTCGACGGAAGCGATCTGTGCCCCAACACACCCAAGGGAACGCCGGTGGATGAAAACGGTTGCCCCAAGGAAGCCAAGCCAGCTCGCCCTGCCATCATCCTGAAGGGTGTGAACTTCGCCAGCGACAGCGCGGTGCTTTCGCCTGGAGCCAAGGTGATCCTGTCCGAAGTGGCCGGAACTCTTGCCCAGTACGATGACATCAAAATCGAAGTGCGCGGACATACCGACTCTCGCCATTCGGAAGAGTACAACATGGACTTATCCAAACGGCGAGCCGCATCCGTGAAGAGTTACCTAGTGGATAAGGGCATCGATGCTGCACGCATCACCACTATGGGATTCGGTGAGCGCAAGCCCATCGCGAGCAACGACACGCCGGAAGGCATGGCGCAGAACCGTCGTGTAGAGCTGAAGATTAAGGACTAGCTCAAGTTGGGATTTCGTATAAATGACGGGGAAGGGCTTAGCCCTTCCCCGTTTTCCATTTTCGGAAACGAAGTGACACTCCGAGAAGCGATTTGTGAGGAGGGGCATTAAACACCCATATTCAATTGACTTCCTCCCTCCGAACCGGAGCTCGAGGAGTAGTCACGCGAGTTTCTTTGTGGTAAAATGAAGCATCCTCAATCGGCCATCCAATCGGGCGGGTTTCTGTTTTCGCAGGACCCAGGATGGCCACGTCACATCGCAAATGGGAGTTCCCATGCCCAAGGTCAGCCAACTACTGCTTGGTTTTCTGCTGCTTGCATTCCTAAGCAATCCACTGCTCGCCGAGTTCATCGACGAGGATCCCTCAGAGGTTCTGCATCGTGAACTCATGCAGCATCGAATGCGCGAAGCGGAAACCAAAGAAATCGCCGCCAAGAGACTGCTCGAACTGGAAGCGGATCGCAGCTTCAATCAGGAACAGTTCGACGTTCAGCACTACGACCTCGACATCGATCTGAACCCGGACACGCACGTACTCTCCGGTACCCTGACCTCGACCCTTCAGGTGATTGGCGATCCCATTTCCACCGTCGAGTTCAATCTCAAATACAACATGAGTGTGAGCGGCGCAATGATCGGCGCGGCGGCCACCACCTGGTCCCACGCCAGCAGCATGCTCACCATTGATCTGGATCGCGTTTACAACAACGGTGAAACACTGACCCTGAGCGTTGACTACAGCGGCAATCCTTCCGGCGGTGCCTTCGGCTGGGACAGCTACGGCGGCCAGGACATGATCTGGACCCTCAGCGAACCCTATGGTGCTCGTGAATGGTGGCCCTGCAAGGACCTGAACACCGACAAGGCCGACTCCATGGACATCCGCGTGACGGTGCCCGACAATCTCATCGTCGCCTCCAACGGCCTGCTCATTTCCGACGTGGATAACGGCACAACGCGCACTTTCCACTGGAAGACCCACTATCCCATCGTGACCTACCTGGTCTCTCTGGCGATCCACCCCTATACGGTCTACTCCGATTGGTACACGCCGCTGGCCGGTGGCGACCCCATGGAAGTGGCATTCTACATTTTCCCGGACTGGGTTGGCGGCGTGGAGGAAAACTACTCCAAGACCGTCCCCATGCTTGAGGTCTTCGCCCAAGGCTTCGGCGAGTATCCCTTCGTCGAGGAGAAGTACGGCATGGCCAGCTTCACCTGGGGTGGCGGTATGGAGCATCAGACCATCACCAGCATGGGCGGATGGTGGGAAGACGTGGTCTCCCACGAAGCGGGTCACCAGTGGTGGGGCGACTACATCACCTGTGACGACTTCAGTCATATCTGGCTCAACGAAGGATTCGCCACCTGGTGCGAAGCTTATTGGAAAGAGCAAACCGAGGGATTCTCGGTCTACCAGGATTACATGGATGGCGCGGCCTACATGGGTGCGGGCACGATTTTCGTGGAAGATCCCTACAACGATAACATCTTCGACGGCAATCTCAGTTACAACAAGGGCTCTTGGATTCCCCACATGCTACGCGGAATGATGGGCGACGAAGATTTCTTCGCCGGCCTCACCCTGTACCAAGATATCTACGGTCACGACAGCGCCACCACCGAAGAATTCCGCGACGTGATGGAAGCGGCCTCCGGCCTCGAATTGGATCAATTCTTCACCCAGTGGATCTACGGTGAGTACTTCCCCGTCTACGAATACAATTGGAGCGTCACTCGCGACGGCATCGTGACTCTGGACGTCGATCAGGTGCAGACCAATACCGGGCTCTTCACCATGCCCATTCGTATTCGCGTGAACACCGATCAAGGCGCAGAGGAATTTACCGTGCAGAACAGCATGGCTTCCGAGAGCTACGAGCTGGCCGTGACCGGCACGGTGGAAAGCGTTCTGCTTGATCCCGACAAGTGGATTCTCCGCCAGGTTCGCACCACGGTTTCCAATCCGACCTTCGATGCGGGCATCCTGCTTGTGAACGGTGTGGATTGGGGCACCTACGATCCCGAAATTCAGAATGCCTATGAGGCCAAGGCTTTCTGGGGCGAGAACGTTATCGATTTCTGGGACACCTTCTCGGAACCCTCCGGTGGTTACCCCAGCACCCTTCCCGCACCCGTGGGCCACGGAGCCGTGACCGCTGATGTCATCAGCGCTTACTCAACAGTAATTTGGGTTGGCAATCACTACAACGGTGACCTGGCCGATTGGCAGGAAACGCCCATCGCCTCCTATCTAGAGGTCGGCGGCAACGTGATTCTCATGTCACGCCGCGGATCGTCCTTCCTGGGAGATGACCTCACTGATCACCTGGGCATCACCTGGGCCGAAACCGAAGAATCCCTCGGCAACTGCATGTCGAACTATTTGGGATTGGTGAATATCGCCTTCACGGGCAGCCAGAGTTGGAACGACGTGTTCTCCACGAGCGTCGGACCCAACAGTACTCTGCTCTTCAAGGACACCAGCGGATTCTCCGTGGATCGCGGCACGGGAGTGCACGCCCAACCACCCGGTGGCGGCACACATCGCCCTGAGGGCGGCCAGATGGTCTTCCTGTCCGGGCGCCCCTATCGCATGGATCACGCCTCGCTGCGCTCTAACGTCGAGTACATCCTCGAGAATTTCTTTGGCGAGCCCTGGAATCCCACGAGCGTGGGCGATGATCAAGCGTCAACGGTACCCATGCTCAAGGGAAATTTTCCCAACCCCTTCAACCCCAAGACCGAAATCAGCTTCTCGCTTCCCGATGCGGGTAGCGCCGAACTGGCCGTCTACGATACAGCCGGTCGCTTGGTGCGGGTTCTCGTTTCCGGACACATGGAGGCGGGAGAACACAATAGTGCTTGGGATGGCCGCGATGATACCGGCGCCGAAGTGGCTTCCGGTGTCTACTTCGCATCACTCAAGGCCGCGGGACTGAGTATGAATCGAAAAATGGTGTTGCTGAAATAGGACGCGGGGAAGGTTTGCACCCTCTCCATCACTAGAGCTTCGCAAAACGTTCGGGGAAGGGTGCTACCCTTCCCCGTTTTCAATTTCGCTCCGGGAAGGAACCATCAGCAAGTAGGCAGTTGATTCGCAGAGTTCGGCCAATCGCGGCCGCAGCAAGCAGCGCCATACGCTTCGCAGGCACTCGCCCCCCACACAACGTTGCGGAATGAAATCAGGCTGAGGCCCCGGCTCCCATTTTCACGAGTCCTACGATCATAGCGACCAGGGCGAGTGGCCAGGCGAAGATCAGCAGGAAGACCGGCAAGACCACACCCAACATGGGAAGGAGTACCAGCAAGAGCAGCAGACTTACGGCTACTCCGAGAATTCCGCGAAACAGCCAGAAGACTAGGTGGAGGGGCAGTAGGATCAATTTGAAAACCAGACCCAAAAGGGTGAGGAGCAAACCGCCGAAGAGCATTAAAACAAGAAGACCAACGGCGAGAAGACCGAGTTCGAACATGGAAAGCCTCCGAAAAAGTGAGCGGCGGGATGATCTTTGCCGCCCTTTAAATTCGCAGTGCAGGGCACAAAGTTTCCGGCTTAAAGTCGAAAATATGTAAAGGGGTGATATTATTGAGATTAGGGCAGGGAGTCCCCCCGGGTGCACAATGATCAAATGAGAATCCAGTGCACTCGGGGGGACAAAGAAGGCTAATCGCGCCGGCCATTTTCCAAGCGCGCCGCACGCTGAAGGAGATCATGAAGCTCGGCCAAGTCTTTGTCGCGGGGATACTCAACGCGAAGCCCCTTTGCCAGGTAGATCAGCTCATCGAAGCTGCCGTCCTTGGCCCAATAACTTCCACGCAGGATCTCAGCGAATTCTGCAACCATGGCATCCAGTTGCAGATTGTAATCCGCTCGCACAAAACTGATCTGAAAAGCCGCGAGTTCGATGGCCGAAGTCATTTCCTCGACCTCGCCAGCCTTCGAACTGTGCTTGGGGTGTTCATAGCGCAGGTAAATCTGTCCCAGCTTTTCGGTGGGACTATGCCGCCGGTTGCTTCGACTCTGAATCGCTTCATCCGAAAGCTTAATCTCATAGAGCGCGGTTGCTTGGTGACCGGAACCCAGTTCGCCCGCGTCCACATCATCGTTGCGGAAATCCTCGTCGGCGATGTCGCGGTTCTCATAGCCGATCAAGCGCCAACGCAACACGAATTCCGGATCGAACTCCACCTGTATCTTCGCGCCGCGCGCAAGGGCCTGCAAGGTTCCACTGAGATTCTCACGAAAGACCCGCGTTGCCTCTTTCAAGGTGTCCACGTAGTAATAGTTGCCGTCGCCCTTGTCGGCGAGCTTCTCCATGAGCACGTCGTTGTAGTTGCCCATGCCGAAACCGATGGTCGAAAGAGCCACGCCACGATCCGATTCAAGACGCACGCGACTCAGTATTTTCTCCGCCTGGGTTTCGCCGGTGTTTGCAACGCCATCCGAACAGAGGATGAGACGAGTGTTGGTATCGTCGGTATCGAGCTTGGAGGCCATTTCATAGCCCAGCCACAATCCTTCTTCGGCATTGGTGCTTCCATTGGAGTGCAAAGAATTCAGCGCTCGTTCTATGCGCCGGCGCTCTTCCACCGCCGTAGGACGAAGAACCACGCGACCGTGGGATCCGTACTCAACGATACCCACCGTGTCGGAATCTTCCAGCTCGTCTAGAAGAATCATCAAGGCCTGTTTCACAAGACCCAGACGATCTTCGCGATTCATGGAACCGGATGTGTCCACCACGAAAACAAGATTGGCAGGCTTACGCTCGCGCTGAGTGATTTCACGCGTCTGCACACCCACACGTAGCAGATGATATCCCTCGCCGTAGGGTGAAGGAGCGCCATCGACGCTCAAGCAGAAGGTCTCATCCTCGCAACTCTCATAACCTTGATCGAAGAAGTTGATGAACTCCTCCACGCGTACGGCGTCCCTGGGCGGTAACTCGCCGCGCTCGAGATAACTCCGCGTGAGCGTGTAGGAGGCATTGTCCACGTCGAGAGCGAAGGTGGATAGCGCATCTTCATCGGTCATCACGAAGGGATTGGTGCCATAGTTTTCAAAGTACATGGCGTCGAATGCCTCTCCGTTGGGATTGTTGTACCAGGGCGGAATCCAGCAGCGCATCCTGCGTCGCGAACGATAGTGCTTGCCCTGGTAACTCCCACCCATGGGGTCATTAATCGGCGCACCATCGATTGTGAACCTAGTTTCACCCGATCGGCCTCCGCGCACATATAGTTGACTTTCATGGCTAGGCAAACTCACCATATTGCTCATGGCCTCCGCCATATCGCCAATGACAAAGCTTTTCGAGTCGTCTGAGGAACTCTCTTTCACCCCATAATATCGTATCACTACCCCTGAGTTCGCCTCTTCGCCTTCAACATCTACGGTATCGGTGGCAAGAGGTAGCAAGGACTTCATGGCGAACTGCAGGTCAATGTTAAAGCCATCTCGAACTTCAATTCCTTCAGCCAGAACATTCTCGTATCCCATGTAGAGGCACTTCAAAGTGTAGGTACCGGGAGGAAGCAATATTTTGAAGCTTCCATCCTCTAAGGTCATGGTACCAAAATCCACCCCCACGACGATTATGTTGGCGAATGGCAAGGGAGCACCCGTTTCCTTATCCATGACTTTGCCTGCAAGAGTTCCCAAAGCCGTTCGAACTTCAAAGCGCTCGTCCTGCATGCCCTCCGGCTTAGCAACGAACTCTTTCACCGGCGCCGGATCCACCTTGATCTCGGCCAAAATAGGCGCTGCTTCACGGTCGCTGGCATAGAGTTCAAGATCTGTTTTTGCAGCCTTGCTATTCATCTTCTGATCACCCGCGGCAGCCCGGTGAGCCGTCTCCGGAGGGGCAACGGTGGAGAATTGTTTCGACTCCACCGGGGCCGCGGATTTTGCGGCGGCCATGTTGTCACTGGCTGTCCCGGGAGCCTTCATATCCAATTGAATGGGTTGCACAGCCACTTCCTCTAGCGTACCAGGCGCTTTGGACTCGATAGAAACGAGGCCCCGGGTTGCTTGAGCCTGGGGCGCCACTTCACTGGGCACTGGCACGGAGTGGAGCTTGTCCATGTTGGATTCGGGTCGCCAGAGAATTGCCACCAAGAGCGCGGCCAATACCACGGCACTGGAGTATCCCCAACGACGCCAGACGAGAGTCCGTCGCTGTGCGCGCAGATCGCCGGGTTCATTGATTCGGTGCCAGACAAATTCCTTCTCGCCCTCTGTCATTTTGTGACGGTGTGGATCGAAGAGTTTCTTCATGACCGCATTCCTTCCGTTCCATCAGCAAGTTCCCCGAGTTCCGACCCTTCCAGTTTCTTGCGCAATGCTTCGCCGGCCCGATGGTAGTGAACCCGCGCCGTGGCTTCCGCGCATCCCAGCTCTTCGCCCACTTCCTTGAAGGACAAGCCTTCCAACTCGCGCAGCAACATGGCCGCCCTTTGCTTGGGCGAAATGGAGTTGAGCGCTTCCTGGAGTGTGTCCTGCTCGGAACGAAAGCTTGGCTCGGGACCTAGATCGGTTTCCCTCGGCGCTTCGGCGATAAAACTGAGATGTTTCCTCGCACGACGAGCCAAGCTTCTTCGCCAATCCAGGGTTTTGTGCAGAGCGATACTTCGAAGCCAACCGTGCAAGGGGCCTTCACCGCGAAAGCTCTCAAGGGCCCGCATGGCCGTGACGAAAGTTTCCTGCAGCAGGTCCTTGGCGGCTTCTCGATCGCCGGTCTGGTAGCAAAGAAAGTTAAAAAGGGAATCGGAGCTGGCGTCGTAGATTTCCCGCCAGGCGCTTTGATCACCGCCCGCGGCTTTTCTTGCCAGGTTCAGGTCTTGCCGATGTTTCCGTTTCGCATTCACCGTCGCCTCTCCTCGGTTCACAGCAATGACGTGGGATGCGGGAAACTCGTTTACGGCCATAGGGACTATGAACTGTAAACGGAGAACTGTGAACAAGATAAAGCCCCCGAAGTTTCGGGGGCCAGTTCTAAGTCCTCAGTCCTCAGTCCTCAGTCAGATCTGATACTCCTCAAGCACGCTCCGGGCGATCACGATACGCTGAATCTCGCTGGTGCCTTCGCCGATTTCACAGAGCTTGGCGTCGCGGTAGTAGCGCTCCACGTGATACTCGCGCGAGTAGCCGTATCCACCGTGAATCTGGATGGCATGGCTTGCGCATCGGCTGGCCACCTCGCTGGCGAAGAGTTTGCCCATGGAGGCCTCCTTGCCGAAGGGAAGTCCCGCATCGCGCAGGCGCGCCGCGTGATAGACCAGATGCCTTGCCGCCTGAATCTCCGTGGCCATGTCGGCCAACTTGTTGCCGATGGACTGGAACTTCGAGATGGGCTGTCCGAACTGCTCGCGCTCCTGGGCGTAGACCGCTGCCTTGTCCAAGGATCCTTGGGCAATACCCAAGGCCATAGCGCCGATGGAAATGCGACCGCCCTCCAGCGTTTTCATGAAGGTGGGAAATCCCGTGTCCTTTTCACCGAGCAAGTTGGCGGCCGGCACTCGGCAATCTTCGAAGATCAACTCGCGCGTGTCGCTGGCGCGGATACCCAGCTTGTTTTCCTTCGTACCCAAGCTGTAGCCGGGTGCGTTGGTGGGAACCACGATGGCGCTGATACCCTGACTGCGCTTCGAACTGGGGTCTGTGCGCGCGGTGATGGTCACCAATCCCGCGTAGGTGGCATTGGTGATGAACTGCTTCCGCCCGTTGATAACCCACTCGTCGCCGTCAAGGGTCGCCGTGGTCGCCGTAGCGCCCGAATCGCTGCCGGCACCGGGCTCGGTCAGGCCGAAGGCGCCCAGATATTCACCTGTGGCAAGCTTGGGTAGCCATTCCTTCTTCTGCTCTTCCGTGCCGTTCATGAGAATGGGCGCGATGCCCAAGCCCATGGCCGCCGCCACGGAAATTCCCGTGCTGGCGCAAACCCGGCTAAGTTCCTCCACCACGAGCGCGAAGCTGAGATAGCCCATGCCTCCGCCGCCATACTCGAGAGGCACAGTCATGCCCAGAATGCCGAGTTGAGCGAGCTTGTCCATGGCGGCCTTGGGATACTCCGCCTTCTCGTCCAACTCGATGGCGATGGGTTCCACTTCCTTCAAGGCGAAGTCGCGGATCATGTCGCGAATCATCTTCTGCTCATCGTTAAGATCGAAATTGGTGACGATATCTCCCACGGCTTTCCCCTTTTCAAGTGTGGCTTCGGTCATGATCTATTTCACCTCTCCCGCTTCATGCAGGAACCAGGCCGCAGCTTCGATGCCTTTGTGGAACTGCTTCAGGTCGAACTTTTCATTGGGCGAGTGCAGACGATCATCGGGCAGACCCACGCCCATCATGACGCAGGGCACGCCTAGCAGACTCTGGAAGGTCTCGGTGACCGGCACGCTGCCTCCGCCTCGCACCAGCACCGGCATTTTCCCGAAGGCCTTGTTGATGGCCCGGGCTCCGGCCTTCACAAAGACGTTATCGGGCTCGGCCAGGAAGGGGTTACCGCCATGATGACGAATGAACTCCAGGCGCACACCGGCCGGCGCCAATTCGCGAAGACGTTTTTCCAAAAGGTCTGAAATCTCATCGGGATTCTGATCAGGAACCAGGCGACAGGAAATCTTCGCGCCGGCCTCGGCGGGTAAGACCGTCTTGGCGCCCTCACCGGAGAAACCTCCCCAGATTCCGTTCACTTCCAGGGTGGGACGCGCCCAGAGTTGTTCCAGTGTGGTGAATCCCGCTTCGCCTTCCAAAGCTTCGACGCCGAGATCCTTTTTGTAGGCTGCCTCATCGTAGGGCAAACTTGCGAAGGCCTCGCGCTCGCGACCTTCAAGTTCGCGAACCTTGTCGTAGAAACCCGGAATCGCGATGCGGCGATCATCGTCGTGAAGCGCGGCGATCATGCGGGCAAGAGCGTCGGCCGGATTGGCCACTGCGCCGCCGAATTCGCCGCTGTGAAGATCCAGGGCCGGACCCCGGACGATCACTTCCACATAGCTGAGCCCGCGCAGGCCATAGAGCATGCTGGGCACATCGCGCGAGAAGAAACTGGTATCGCTGACTACAACGGCATCGCAGGCCAGCTTGTCGATGTTGGCCTCTATGAATGGTTTCAAATTGGGACTGCCCACTTCCTCTTCACCTTCAAGGAGAAACTTGAGGTTCACCGGCAGCCCGCCTGTTTCGGCGAGAATTTCCTGCGCGGCGAAGAGGTGAATGAGCAACTGGCCCTTGTCATCGGAACTTCCACGGGCAAACACCGCGCCTTCGCGCTCGCTTGGCTCAAAGGGAGGCGTGTCCCAAAGCTCAAGCGGATCCACCGGCTGCACGTCGTAGTGGCCGTAGACCAAAATGGTCGGCGCTCCCTCGGCCTCTAGGTGTTCCCCATAAACGATAGAGTGACCCGGCGTGGGAATGATTTCGCTACGAATGCCCAGCTTCTGCATGCGTGTGAGCAACCACTTGGCCGCCGTTTCCATGTCGGCTTTGTTTTCGGGATTGCTGCTGATACTGGGGACACGAAGAAGTTCATCCAGATCGCTGCGATGGGTGGAGGCCGACTGGCGAATGCGTTCGATGACCTTATCCATAGACCTTCTTTCGGGGATACGTGGGACCCGAATAATTTAGCACATGAGGATGGGGAAATCAGCCCCGCTCCATTTCCTCCCAAGGTCGATCCACCGTGTATGACACCTCCGCGCCGATTAACACCACACTCCAAACGAAGAAGAGCCACATCAGGAATGCGGGAATGACGCCGAGAAATCCATAAATGGTATCGAAGGTGGCGATGCGCTCCAGATACTGGACGAAGATCCAGCGGGCGATCACATAGAGAAAGGCCGCCACCACGGCGCCGATGAAGGCCGCGCGTTTTCGGACGGAAGTGTGCGGTAAGAGGAGGTATCCCAAACTGAGGCTGATGATGAGCAGCAGGAAGGGCACGAGATCGGCGAAGAGCCATTCGAAATGCCCATTTTCAGCCAGTGGCCCAAGAAGCGCCGAGCGCGATAGATTTTGGTTGAGCGTAACACTGGCGATAAACAGCAAAGGTGCGAAGATCACGGCCGCCCAGAACGTGCCAAGTTTGTGCACCTGTCCTCGGCGACGCTCCACATGCCAGATGTCGTTGAAGATGGATTCTACGCTCATCAGCATGCCCCAGGCTACGAAGAGGAAAAATGCCAGGCCGAAAAGCCCCATGGCCCCCGCGTTGCCCGCGTAGCGTTCAATCGCTTCCGTGATGATGGATTGGAATTCGGGCGTGGGTAGAAAATAGCGGGAAAGAAATTCTAGCACGCCGTCCAGGCTCCAATCGTAGGGTCTGAGGAGCCATGTGAGTAACGCGGCTAGGGGAACGATGGAAAGCAGTGTGCCGAAGGCCAGAGAGGCGGCGGCTTGTCCGCAACGGTCGCGGCGATACTCGTTTTTCAGAAACTTCAAATACTTCAAGCCCCGGGCCAGCC
>JACNKJ010000142.1 GCA_014382085.1 bacterium | reverse complement strand
AGATCAAGTTGGATGTCTTCCCGGATGATCCGCCTTAGCATGGTGATCATTCCACGCAAATGTTGATCCAAATGAATTTCCCGAACGTCTAAAGCTTGTTTCCGACTGTAGGTCAGCAGTTGCCTTGTAAGGCTCGAAGCGCGATCTACAGCCGCAATGGCATCGTGCAGATCTTCTTTGGCTTGCGCAGGATTCAGGTTTTCCACCATGGCCAATTCAACATTGTTACGAATCACCTGTAGAAGATTGTTGAAATCGTGGGCGATGCCACCGGCCAGCTGCCCGATAACCTCCATCTTCTGCGAGCGCACGAGCTGCTCTTCCAGCTCCTTGCGCTCGGTAAGATCCAGCATAATGCCGATGATGCCGTCGGCCGGTCCCTTCTCCGCCTGGAAAGTTGCGCGCGAGTAATAGTAGAGGCGCTTCACGCCGTCCGCACAGACAAGCTCCATCTCGAACTGCTGACTACCCGGGTTCGCGATCAGCTTCAGGTCGGCCTGGTGATATTGCTGGCCATCTTCAGAGGGCAAGCCAAAGGGAAGATCCATGAGCCTCTTGCCAATGATCTGGTCTTGGGGAAGCCCGAGCACATCCCTTGCGAAGATCTCGTTGCAGCCCAGGAAGCGCCCCTCGTTGTCCTTGTAGAACACGGGACTTGGGATGGTATCTAGAAGAGTGCTCATGAACTCAGTCAGGGCTCGAAGCGTCCCTTCGCTTTCTCTCAAAGACTCTTCGACCTGCCGACGGGATGTGAAGTCGGACACGAACCCTTCCAACACCAAGGCCTCGCCATGCTCATCAAAGATGGCTTCACCTTGCTCCCACACCCAGCGAGTGCTGCCGTCGGCGCAGACAATGCGGTAGTCCATACGAAATGCCCGCTTGCTCGCGATGGCGGCTTGAACTTCCATCCAAACCTTTTCTCTGTCCTCGGGGTGAATGAGCTTTGCATAGGCATTTTCTCCGCCAATGATCAGCGCTTCGGCCTCGTAACCCGTAAGCGCCTTACAGCCATCACTCAGGAAGGACATATCCCAATTCTCATTGTTCAGGCAGCGATAGACCATGCCTGGAAGGTTGGAGAGCAATTTGGCTTGGGAGAGCTCGTTCTCCTCCAGGACCCGATTGGTCAAAGTTGTCTCTTCAATGGCTTCGGCAAGGTGGCTGCGCATTGTGTTGACAGCATCCACAAGCACATCGATTTCATCGGGGTTGTGGTTTCGTGGTCGGTCGATACCCAAACGATGGTTAAGCGTCACCACGTCCATATCCCACAGATAACCGACCACATCTTCCAGGTGACGGGTCACAGTTTGATGGAAGATGAAGTTCATGATAATTCCGACGACCAAAATTCCCAGAACCACCACAAAAAGGCCGAGCAAGAGATAGCCAATCAAGCTACTCAACATGTGGGAATACGTGATCGCGATGCTAAGCTGGGGACCTTCCGGATGACCGGGGTTCAAGGGAATTTCCAGGTGCGTGGTGTGGGGAAGGCTCTTGTCGCCATGGAGGTATATCTCGCCTTCACCAGAGACTCCCGGGCGGATTTCCGCGTAGGTTATCTCGGGTAGGCGTTCGATGGCCTGCAGCATGATGTTTATCTGATCGTGATCACCCTGCTCAATGGCGTAGGCAAAACTCGGTGGCGCGCTAGCCTTAATATCTTCCAATCGCGTCTGAACATAATCGAGGCCACCGCGGTAGCCGAAATAGGCAAGCAGTATCGCGGCGATAAGCGCCCAGATCAGACAAGCGGCCACCATGTAGCGAAGAAGGCGACGGCTTAGGCGGGAATCGAAGCGGAAGAATGAGTGTCTGCGAGAACTGGCCACCGCTCAGGTCCTTTGGGTTTGCCGGAACAAGGATCGGTGCGGGAATAAGCCCATGAGGCCCCAGGTTTTCCCCACGCTCCCGCCCCTTGCTTGAAAGGCTTCTTAGGGGATCATCGGCCGGAAAACCGATTGTGTTAAGGATATTGTGGATTATCCAGCCGAATTCTACTGAATTAATCTAGACCCTGGAACTGGCGAGCCTTCCTATAGTAATATGCCGCCGCAATAGGGGGGCGGTATCCCGCTTCCCACTTAAATTCAATAACCCGAATCAGCTGACGAGGTGTTCATCACCATGATCGAAGTGCGGAATGTATCCAAGCGCTTCGGGCAGACGGTGGCCTTGGACGGTGTCTCCATGACGGTGGAGCGCGGCGAGATCCTGGGCTTCCTCGGTCCGAACGGGGCTGGAAAAAGCACGGCGATGAAGATCATCACGAGCTTTTTAGCGCCCGACGATGGCAACGTGGTCGTAGACGGCATGGATGTAAGCGAGAAGCCATTGGATGTGCGCTCGCGCATCGGCTACATGCCTGAGAATGTGCCGCTCTATACCGATATGCGCGTGCAGGAGTATCTGGAATTCGTGGGCAGGGCCCGCGGTCTGAGCGGATCGAATCTCAAGACTAGGTTGAGCTGGGCTGTAGAGGCCTGCCAGCTCGAACCCGTCTTCAAGCAAAGCATCTTGGAGTTGTCCAAGGGCTTTCGCCAACGCACTGGGCTGGCCCAAGCGCTGATCCACGATCCCGAAATTCTGATCCTTGACGAACCTACAAGCGGACTGGATCCCTTGCAGATCATCGGCATTCGCGAACTCATCGCGGAGCTGGGGCGGAGCAAGACCATCCTATTCAGCACGCACATTCTGCAGGAGGTGGCGCCGGTCACCGATCGCGTGGTGATTATCAACCAGGGGTGCGTGGTGGCGGACGGTCGCATCGGCGAACTGAAACAGCGCGCCATGGGCAGCAACCGCGTAACCCTATGCTTGGATGAGCTTCCCGATAATCTGGAAGCCGCGCTCACCGCGGCCGAAGGCGTGGAGAGGGTGGTTCCCCTGGACGAGCGCCGCTTCGAAATTTTCGGCAGCTTCGAAGGCGATCTGGCTTCCACTGTGGCCGCCACGGCCCGTGAAAAGGGATGGAAGCTTAACGAGCTTCACGAAGATCCCTTTACCTTGGAGGAAACCTTCATCGCCTTGACCAAGGAAGCCCAGAGTGGGAGGGTGAGAGCATGAGAAACGCCGGCGTAATTTTCAAACGCGAGATGGCGGCTTACTTCAACAGCCCCATTGCCTATATTTTCATCATCGTTTTCCTGGCGCTCAATGCGGGGCTCTTTATGACGAGCTTCTTTCTACAGGGTCAGGCGGACATGCGCGGGCTCTTCGCGAACCTGCCACTCTTTCTGATCTTTTTCATCCCGGCCGTAACCATGCGGCTTTGGGCCGAAGATCGCAGGTCAGGCACCTTTGAACTGCTCATGACCCTGCCCATGCGCGCGTCGGAAGTCATGGTTGGCAAGTACTTCGCCGCCCTGGCCTTCTATATGATCGCACTGGCGGGCACCCTGCCTATTCCCATCATGCTGGCATTGCTAGGCAATCCAGACGGCGGCGCCATCTGGGGCGGCTACATCGGCGCGACTTTACTGGGCGGTCTCTACCTGGGCGTCGGCATTTTCGTGTCGGGCTTGGTGCGCGATCAGATCACCGCGTTCATCCTGGGAATGATCAGCTGCTTCTTCCTCTTCTTCGTGGGACTGGTCCCCGTGGCCATGACCATCGATGGGTGGATCGGCGGCCTGGGCACCTTCTTGCAAACCGCCTTCGGACTCATTCCGCACTATGAATCACTGCAGCGCGGCGTGATCAGCCTGGGCGACGTGGTTTACTTCTTGGCCTTCACGGCGGCTCTGCTCGCCATGAACGCTCACTGGTTGGAAGGGAGGAAGCACGGATGATCGCCAAAAACCGTTTTCGACTGGGCTTTCTGATCCTCACGCTTCTGTCTCTAGCCATCGCGATATTCTTTACCGGCGTGGTGGAGAACTTCCGTGGTGCGCGCATCGACCTGAGCGAGGACAATCTTTATACTTTGTCCGATTCGGCCGAGGGTATTTTGCAACGCCTGAAGGTGCCGGTGCAGCTTAAGTACTATGTCACCGGCCAGGACAAGATGCCCACCGAGCTCAAGAACCTTGAGCGCGATGTGCGCGACAAGCTTCAGGACTATGCCGACGCTTCCGGAGGTATGATCGATTTTTCCATACACGATCCCAGCCTCGACGAAGAGCAACAGGAAGCGCTCGTGGCCAAGGGAATTCGTCCCTTCCAGGTGCAGACCGTGGAGCGGGACGAACGCAGTTTGAAGTTGATCTGGTCGGCGATCAGTATTGCCTACAAGGACAATCCCGAGGAAATTCTTCCTCAGGTTTTGCCGCAAACCCTGGTCACCTTCGAATATGAATTGCTTTCCCGCGTCTTTCGCATGACCCAGGATCGTCGGCCCGTGCTCGCACTCTACGCCCAAAGGCCCGAACTCGATCCCGAGATGATGCAGGCCTACATGCAGATGGGCATGGCGCCTCCCGAGATGCCCGACACTTGGCAGCAGCTTGTGGAGGTATTGCAAAGCGAGCTTTACGATGTTCGTCGCGTGGACCTCAGGCCCGAAAGTCCGATTCCCGCCGATGCGGATGCGCTGCTGGTCATGAATCCACGGAACTTGGACGCGCGGCAAAGCTGGGAAATCGGCAACGCCGTGTCCAAGGGTGTGAACACACTGCTGGCTATCCAGAACATGGAGTACGACTACCAGCCTGGACAACGCGGCGGTTTTCGCATTACGCCCAAGCAGTTCAGTTCAGGGCTCGAGAATCTGCTTCGCGAGTACGGCATCGCCGTGGGCAACATGCAACTCTTTGACGCGGAGCATGAAACCCTCACCATTCCGCGTCAGTCGAACCTTGGTGGCATGACCATTCAGACTGCCGAGCCCGTGCGGGTGCCCATGCAAATCGGCGTGCGCGGTGAGCAACTGAACCGTGACGTGTCCATTACGAATCGCATCGAATCCCTGTTCTACCCATGGGGCACCGACGTGCAGGTGGATCCCATCAAGATGGCTTCGAGGAGTGTCGGCTCACGCGTCCTGTTCACGAGCAGCTCGCGCAGTTGGCACAAGTCTTTCGCCGGGGCGCCACTGGCCCAGGCCGACGTGAGTGTGGATGGGCAGGACTTTGACGGCCCCCACCCCCTGGGATGGATTTTCGACGGCGTCTTCGCAGAGCCCGAGGGCGGCATGCCCGATTGGGAGCAGCCCGACACGCTCATCACCGGCGAACCCTTCGTACAGGGAGAAGCGGCAGCGGCCCAGCTCATGGTTCTCGGATGCGGAAAGATGTTCGAGCAACCTTTCCTGGGCGGGGCCCAGAACGCCATGCTCTTGCTCAACAGCGTGGATGCCTTGGCCCTGGGTGGAGAACTCATCGGTATTCGTTCGCGGGTCATCACCCAGCGTTCCCTGGAGCCCATTGAGCCTGCCACCAAACTGATCTACCGTATTTTCACGGTGGTTCTGGTACCGGTGCTCATTGCGCTCTTCGGTATCTTCCGCATGATTCTGCGTCGCAAGGAGTCGGCGCTCTACCTCGAGAACCTGAAGGCAAGGAGCTAGAGGATGAATCGCAGAACCATCATTATACTCGTGGTGTTGCTTGTGGCCCTGGCCGGGTTGCGTTTCATGCAGCAGCGTTCCCATGACAACTCTTTGGCCCAACCGGATCGTGTCGTCTTGCTTCCGGAGTTCAGCATGGATGACATATCCCGCGTGGAACTGCGCGGGCCGATAAGCGGCGAGTTAATTTTAGAGCGCTCCGGTAGCGAGTGGAAAATTCCAAGCAGCTACGGGCATCTCGCCAAGCAGGCCAAGGTGGACGAACTCGCCGCCGAACTCGTATCGCTCACAGGACAATTCCGCTCCGATCGGGAAGACGTGCTTGCCGACTACGGTCTAGCCGACACCACGGCTGTGAGCCTCAAACTCATTTCGACTACGGGCGAAGAGAGTGCCAATCTACTCTTGGGAAGCACTCAATCTCGGGGCGGCCTCTTTCTCTGCGAGGCGGGCTCGAACACGGTCTATGCTTCGGGAAGCAATCTTCTCGGCATCTTCAATCTTTGGGGTGATGCCCGCGAACCCGATGCACGCGGCTTTCTGGACATGACCCTCTGGACTTGGGATGCCGCGCAGGTGGAGTCTTTCGATCTGATTCACTCAGGCAACGGCATGACCTTCACGCGGGCGGCGCCAGATACCCTTACGGGTGAATCAGTCTGGCTCGTGGACGGCCTGCCGGCCAAGACCACGGTGGTCGACCAGGTGCTCACCACGCTCATGAACCTGAAAGGCAAAGATCTATTGAACCCGCGTGAGAATCACGGCATGGCCGATGCCATGCGCAATGCCAAGATCCGATTGGCGAATGGCGAGGAGTTCAGCCTATGGGTTGGCAATGGCGAGGGTGAAAACGGAGATGTGCCCATTCAGGTGGCGGGACAGGGCGCGGTTTATGCGCTCTACTCCAGTTATCCGGATCGGATTTTCAAGCCCAAGGACGAGTTCTTGAAGTAGGTTGAATTTCGATGGATGAATTCAAAGCCGGGTGCGACTGCGCCCGGTTTTTGTTTGCGGTGTCAGCACTCAACTAGAACCGCAGCCCGATCACCGCGCTCAAAACTTCGCTGGTGTAGTCAAGCCCCTCGTCGTTGCGACGGAAGATGTTCTCCAGGCCCATGTTGTAACGCAGCCAGAGAAACCCCGAGCCGAACTCAAGGCCCGCGCCCAGCGAAAAGGTGACCTCGCGCTGCACAATTTCATCCAGCAGATCCTGTTCCACACAAATGGAAGTGTCTCGATCGCGAGTGGCCTCGCAGTAGGTCGCCTTTTGCGGCACGTGCAAGGCGGCGCCCAGGGAAACGAAGGCGCCATGTCGGCGAGAGTTGCGAAGTAGTAGGTCCAGGGGGAAATCGTAACTGCGCAAGTTCAGATCTTCCCTCACCGCGCCGGCGCTTTCCTGCCAGCTGTTGCGGCTGGTTACCTGGAATGCTCCGCGCAGGGCCACGTGCTCGCCGAAATCCAGATCCTGGAAAACGCCCCCGGTCCAATCGTAGCCGCGCTGGAAATCGGCCAGAAGGCCCTGGGTGTCCGAGCCCATGAGACGATAAGAATTGGCACCGCCATAGACGCCGAGTCCGGCCGCGGGCAGCGCGAGCAGAATTGCAAGCAAGAGGGAGAGGGCGATGCGCAAGACGAGCCTTTCCAGCGGAGTACGAATCCCGAAATGTGTGCTGCGAAGGCGGGAAAGTCAATACCCTCAGAGGCTTAGCAAGCGATTCCCCAATTTTTCCGCTTCCAGCGTTGCCAGTACTTCCAATTCCGCCAGATCTACGCCCCGAAGGTTCTGCCCATCGAAGAGCACTTCGCCGCGGCTCACCGTGCGATTCACCCGAGGAGAGTCGCTGGATGCGTCCAGGGTAATGAAATCGGCGTCGGCTCCGGGTTCCAGGCGTCCCACCGAGCGCTCGAAAATGGAGGATGCGATGGCGGCCCCTCCATTATAGAGCAATCTCGCAGCGCCGGCCCCGTCGGCGGCGGCGAAGCGGGCCTCGGTGAGCAGGCCGCTGAGAAATCCGTCGGTGCCCAGGCCCACGGCAATACCCGCGGCTCGTTGGGATGCCACGTCGGCCCGGCCCACACGGTTGTGAGCATTGGACTGAGGACAGTGGGCCAGAAAGCAGCCCCGCTCGGCCAGCAGATCCGCATCGCCCGGCGCCAGGTGCACGCCATGGGCGAAGAGACTTCCCTCACGCAGGATGCCCTGCTTGTCCAGACGATCCACCACGCTCGCGTATCCGCGTTCGCGGGCGTCGGCCAAATCGCTTTCGGCCTCGGCCAGATGAATGTGGAAGGGCATGTCCGTGGCCGCAGCGCACTCGGCCAGGCTCTCGTCGGACAGCGTGAAGGATGCGTGCAAACCAAAGAGCGCGCGCACAATTTCATGGGATCCATAGCGATAGATGGCTCGCTGGTTTTCGGCGACGCCTTCATTGAAGAGTTTGGCGCCATTTCGATCGGTGACTTCGAAGGCCATAGCCAACTTCAGGCCACATCGTTCGGCCTCTTCGGCGAGAATGTCCAGGCTTCCTTCGGCAAAGTCCGGGCTGGAATGATGATCGATCACCGTGGTGCATCCGTGCATCACGGCTGCCGCAAAACCCAGGCGCGCGCTGGCGCGAATAGAGTTCTCGTCCAGGGCGCGATCCAAGCGCCACCAAACTTGTTCGAGGATTTTGAGGAACTGGCTTGAGCGCTTGGGCCAATCGAGTCGTCCGGCCAAGGCGCTGTAAAGATGGGTATGCGAGTTGATAAGCCCAGGCAGCAAAAGGTCGCCACCCAGATCCACGCCTTCTTCGGCGAAGGGGGGAGACTCATCGCCCACATCGGCGATGCGACCGTCTTCCACCAAGACCCAACGTGTTCCCTGCTCGAGGGTGGCGCCGTTTTCAAAGAGCGTTCGAGTCATGGCCTCCTCTTTCCAACAGTTCCAAGACATGCTCCGGTCTAATGGGAATTTCGCTCACTTGCGCGCCCACGGCTTCACTCACTGCCGCGGCAATGGCCGCCGCCGTGGGAATAATGACGGGCTCGCCCAGGCTTTTCGCGCCGAAGGGCCCTTGAGAATGCGGCTCTTCAACAATGATCGTTTCGATCTCCGGCACTTCGATGGCCGTGGGCAAATGATAGGTGGACAGATTCCGCGCCAATATATTGCCGCCTTCGCGGGCGAATCGCTCGGTGAGCGCCCAGCCCAATCCCTGGGCCACGCCACCTTCCACCTGGGCTTCTACGCCGGCGGGGTTCACCGCGCATCCCACATCGTGGGCGGCCCAAACCTTGAGCACGCGCACATTGCCGGTTATGCGATCCACGGCCACGCGCGCCGACTGAGTGGCGAAGGAGTAGGCGAAGTAGGCCTCGCCGCGGCCTTTTTTGAGATCGAAATCCAGTTCGGGAACGTGCCACCAACCTTCGGCAGCCAAGTTCACGTTTCGCTTATAGGCTGCACCTGCGAGTTTTCGAAAGGAAACATCGCCCAATTCTTCGCGCAAAGGCGCCAGGCGTTCATGCAATTTCGCCGCAGCGTTCAGGATGGCGTTGCCGCTCATGACCACGTTACGACTGGCCACGGTGGGGCCGCTATCGGGCACCAGGGCCGTGTCCACCGGCATCAGGGAAACTTGATCGGGTTCTATTCCCAGCGCTTCGGCGGCCATTTGCTGCACTACCGTGCGCGCGCCTTGTCCAAACTCTGTGAGCCCGGTGGCGCAGCTGACCGATCCGTCGGCGTGCAGCTGCAGGTAGGCTCCCGCGCCGTCCATGTGCCACCCGGCCTTGCCCAGGCAGTTTCCGTAGATCATGGCGGCATGGCCGGTGCCGAAAAGCCAGCGGCCGTCTTCAAAGTGTGCCTCTTCTTCGGCCGCGCCTTTGGCGGATGCTTCGGCCGCGCGCTCCAGGGTTTCCAGCGCGCCCACGCTTTCATCGAGCTTGTGCCCCGTGCAGGTTTCGCCGCCTTCGCGGAGTAGATTGATGCGGCGAATTTCCACGGGATCCATACCCAACTCGGCGGCCATGAGATCCACCAGGCGTTCGTGGCCAAAGCAGGCCTGCGGGCTTCCGAATCCGCGGAAGGCGCCATTGGGAACCTGGTTGGTGTACCAGGCGCGAGTTTCCACTTTCACATTGGGAATGTCGTAGGGGCCGGCGCCCTGAATGCAGGCCCGGTAAATCACCGGCGGCGATAGCGTGGCGTAGGCGCCTGCTTCCGCATCCTGGTAAACTTCCATGGCGGTGAAGCGGCCATCTTTTGTGGCGCCGAGTCGCCCGCGAATGCGGAAGGGATGGCGCTTGCTAGTGGATAAGAAATCTTCGTCGCGGGAAAGCAGCAGGCGAACGGGCCGTCCTGTGGCCAGGGCCAGAACTGCGGCACGAGCACAGAATTCGCTGGGAATGTCTTCCTTACCGCCGAAGGCGCCGCCGGTAGGAGTTTGAATAACGCGGACGCGACTTTGCGGAAGGCCGGTTGCGCGCGACACGTCAC
The DNA here is from genome assembly GCA_014382085.1 of bacterium. Classification (GTDB taxonomy): domain Bacteria; phylum Krumholzibacteriota; class Krumholzibacteriia; order JACNKJ01; family JACNKJ01; genus JACNKJ01. The sequence goes on along the minus strand of JACNKJ010000142.1, from coordinate 1,384 downwards.
GCTGCACGTAGAAGGGGCACTGCAGAGAACCGTGAATGACCAGCCCGCCGCTCTCACCGGGCGTGGCGATGCATCCCTGAGGTTCTAGGTAGTAGTGCTCCTGAAGACCGGTGACCAGTTCCGCCTCCACCACGACATCGGCGTCGGCGAAACCTCGTTCCACCGATCCCTTGCGCAACTTCTGGTGCACGGCGATGGGGCCCTCTTCATGAATGGGCTCATTCGCCTGGGCTTCCACCTGGTCCAGATCGAAGATGGCGGGCAATTCCTCCAGCTCGAAACCGATGGCGGCCACCGCGGCCCGGGCGGCCTCAGCGCTTTCGGCCGCCACCATGGCCATGGGTTCGCCTACGTAGCGAACCTTGCCCTGGGCCAGCAGGGGCTGATCGTCGATGATCACGCCGATACGATTTTCGCCGGGAATATCCTCTGGGCCCAATACGGCCACCACACCGGGCAGGGCGCGGGCCGCTTCGAGATCGAGGCTCAGGATGCGGGCATGGGGCAGAGGGCTGCTGAGTTGGGCGGCATGGAGCATGTCATCCAGGCGCAGATCGGGCAGGAAGCGCAAGCGGCCCTTGAGTTTAGCTTCGGCGTCCTCGCGGATATGGCGGCGGCCCACGGTCTGGGGCTTAGATTTCCGGTTCACGATACCTCCAGTGCCAGCCTATCCTATTGCGGCGGTGCAAAGAAAGAGGAAGCTCGCGAAACATGCAAGGCGGGCCTTCGTAAGCTGCGAGGACACAAGGCAGGTGACCCCTATGAAACGACTCATCATCATCATGGCCCTCGGCATGGTCTTCCTCGGAGCTACGGGATCTTCCCGACTTGTGAAGCACTTCGCCGAGGAAGGCGTGGAAATCGACGGCGTTAAGCTCAAGCACCGTCGTACTGTGGAACTGGAAATCGATCTGGACGATCGCCTCATCTACTACGCTCATGTTGGCGACATTCGGATTCGTCCGGGTAGCGGACGTGATGCGATCCTCAAGATCGAGGTCATCGAGTATCGCGACGGCGACGCGGAAGTCTATCTCGATTCCGACGGCAAAATTCGAACTCGGAGCGAGAGCGATCATCCCAGCGCACTGGGCCCGCTCATTGCCGAGGTGCCCCAGGGCATCGAGCTTGAGCTGGGCAGCGGCCTCGGCGACATTGAAGTTACCGACATGGACGGCTCGCGGCGAATCTACCTGGAAACGGGTATGGGCGACATGCTCATGGAGGGTTTGAAGAACATCTCCAGCATCGATGCCGAATCGGGCATGGGCGATATCGTCTTGGACATGTGCCGAAATCTTGAAGAAGTGGACCTGGCCACGGGCATGGGATCGATCACCGTGCGAAACGTGGAGGCCGAAATTCTTGACGCCGCCACGGGTCT
>JACNKJ010000171.1 GCA_014382085.1 bacterium | reverse complement strand
CGTAACCACCACGGGCTTCGGCACCGCCGACTTCGCTGTGTGGCCCAGGGCCCTCGGCCTGCTCTCCGTTGTGTTAATGTTCTGGGGAGGATGCGCGGGTTCCACCGGCGGCGGCATGAAAATGATCCGCGTGATGGTCACCTTCAAAGCCGCCTGGCGTGAACTCAAGACAGTGGTGCGCCCAAGATTGATCGCACCGCTCAAGGTGCGCCGCACGCCCATGGGTGAAGATCGTGTGGCGAACATTGTAGGTTTCTTCGTACTCTTCGTGGGGCTCTTCGTTGTCTGCTCAGTAATCATGAGCTTCTTCATTCACGACATGACCACCGCCGTATCCGCCGTTGCCGCGAGCATCGGAAACATCGGCCCGGGGCTGTCGGGTGTGGGTTCGACACAAACCTACGCGTGGATACCCATTCCCGGAAAATGGCTGCTCGTGCTTTGTATGCTGTTGGGACGTTTGGAAATCTTCACCGTGCTGGTGGTCATGCGGCCGGGCTTCTGGCGAAAGTAGAAGTTCGAAGATTCATCGGCCCTCCTTCGCGTCACCTCATCAACTGAAATTACTGATGGTGTCGAGATGCTATGGAGTTCGTCGTTGCCTCCCCATCGAAAAGGACTGTCATAACTAAATCGAACAATATTGCACAGGATCTTCAATCATCCAATTTGCAAACACTACCTCGGCAAATCTCGATTCCTGGTCGCCTTCAAAGTGACCGATGATTGCTCACCCATACTGATTTCAACATTTGCATAGAACCTAACTTCTCCATGCGCCAGTCTCACTACAGTTTCTCGACGAGTGTTCTTCTTCCTCCAATATTTCTCCCCACCTGGGATCTTTACATAGAAATCTTTGTCTCTCGATGTCACCTCTCTTAGCGAGATGAGTCCGTACTCCTTGAACACTGACAACCATTTCTCGTAGGTAATATCCTCAGAAATCCCATATGCACTTTCTTTGGAGTAATTGAACTCTGGTTCCAATTCTCCCAATTTGTATTCATAGCTGTACACTGAGGTTAAATAGTAATCCCCTGAAGGCAAATCTTTCACAATAAAATCGCCGCTTGCATCGGCATCCGCAGAGTGCATATAGGGCGATAGCACCTTCCCCAATGGTGAGTTGTAGGGATCACCAAAGCCTGCCTTTTGCTCAATGTGCGTCTTATCAAGGTAAATAGATTCAAACCATTTCTTGCTATATGTGTTCTTTGAGACGAGGTAAACGATACATTCTTCTATTTTTGGAATTTCAACCCATTTTTCCTCAACTGCTTCTTGAAGATTCCCGATTACAGATCCGTATCCTGGGGTAGATTCCCTCTCGAATTCATCCCGTATAGCATCGCCCTCTGTATCATACCGAGCGAACATAACGGAATCAACTTTGCCCACGAAACTCCCATTTGGAAACTCGAGTAAATAGAGATTCAAACCTTCCTCATCCACTGAGCATTCTTTCCAAAAATATTCTTCGAGGAGTTCAATCATTTGTGCCTTGTTCTTTTTTAGTCTTTCGGTGTTCTGCAGAGTCGGAGAATAGAAAGCCGTCTTGCCTTTAGACTTTTTAGGAGCACGCCTAACTATTGCCCCAGAATCAAGCAGCCGCTTAACCAAGCTTAATGATTCTGACTGGATTGCGTAGCTCAGAGCAGGATATCCACTTCTCTCAAACCCGACAGATACATAAGGATCTGCTTTATTTACATCCGCCCCGCCCGCGAGAAGAATTTCTACAACACCAAGAACGTCATTCTCAGATAATGGATAACGCTTGTCACAGTTTTCTCTTGATATTTCAGGATCTCTTCTACACCAAACCCCCTCCCGAAAACTACTAATACAGCAAGCTAGGGGCGTGTTACCTTCATACTCGCGAGTCCGATTTGGATCGGCATTAAACTCGATCAGTAAATCTACACAACTTGGTGAACGCGTTACTGCTCGATGGAGCAGTGTCCGCCCTTTTTTAAATGTCAGGTTAGGATCTAGTCCGTTCTCCAAATAAAATCTCAGCTCACTGCAATCATTACTCTCATTGGCCTGAATTGCTCTAAAATACTCTAGAGTGGGAACGTTCTCTAAACGCGCTCCATTTTCTATTAGCAATTTTCTTGTTTCAAAATCCTTAGCATAGTGAATTGCTGTGTTTCCATCTTCATCCAGCTTATTAACGTCTGATCCTTTTCTAAGAAGCTTCTCAATGTCTTTAACTTTTCCCCGCTTCGAGGCTTTGTGGAGCTTGCCTGCTGTCGCAGAGAAAGGGAACCCCAACATCGAAACAAGGCAAAATACCACACAAATGTTTTTACTCAGCTTCATTACTCCCCCTGATTCGTGGCACTCTATTGGGTGCCGACCCTTCCCGCGATGAGCTTGGTTTTTCTTCTTGTTTTCAACATACTCTCAACAACACAATATTTTACAAGGCCTAAACTACCGGCTTGTTTTTAAGAATATCCCATCTTTGGGTCTCCCTCTCAAGATTTCTCCATTTACGATACGTTTTCCCCTCAACCACACACTCTCCACGGCGCCCCGCACTTCCAGACCTTCATAAGGATCCCAATCACTGCCGCCATGCATTTCAGCGGCAGTCAAGGTACGGGAAGGCGCGGGATCATAGAGCACCAGGTCCGCGTCGGCATCTTCCTTGAGGGCTCCCTTGCGTGGCGCAAGCCCGAAGATGCGCGCCGGGTTTTCGGCCAGCACGCGCACTAGGCGCAGCAACCCGGCGTTGTGCTTGGGCGCTAGGCCGTTTTCACCCAAAGCGAGCAGGCGCGTAAACATAAGGGGTAGCAAGGTTTCCACGCCGCCAATTCCATTAGGCGTTGCCAGAAAATCGCCGCCGCCTGCCTGCTTTTGCGCAGAGGAGAATGGACAATGATCCGTGGCCACTACGTCGATCTCGTCGCCGAGTATGGCATCGAGTAGGCGCACACCATCGATCTTCTCGCGAAGGGGAGGGCTGGCGATGAAGCGATGGCCGTTTTCACCTTCGTAGCGCGAGCGATCCAAGAGCAAGTATTGGGGACAGGTCTCGGCGAAAATCTTCCACTCGTCTGCACGCAGACGTCGAATGGTTTCGAGCCCGCGCGCCGAACTCAGGTGCACCACATAGAGCGGGCAATCCGCAATGCGTGCGAGGGTGGCCACGCGAAAAATGGCTTCGGCTTCGAGCAAGTCGGGACGGCTTTCCCCGTGGGCTGCGGCATCGCGGCGGCCCTCGGCGGCCAAGCGTTCGGCCAAGTAATCTGCGGCATCGCCATTCTCGGCGTGCACCAATAGCAAACCACCGGCCTCGCCAACTTTTTTCGCGATGCGAAGGATCTGCCGATCCTCCATCTGCATGCCTGCTTCGCGGTAAGCCGTGAATATCTTCAAGCCAGCGGCGCCTGCGGCAAGCACTTCGGGAATCTGGGCTAGGTTCTCTTCGTTGAAGCGCGTGAAATTGGCGTGGAGAGCAATATCCACATAGGATGCGCCCTCTATGCGCGCGCGGCGGCGATGGAAGGAATCGAGTAAAGACTCGCCTTTGTCCTGCACAGTGAAATCGATCATCGTGGTCACACCGCCGAAGGCCGCGGCGCGGCTTCCCTCGGTGACGCCGTCCACCGATTCGGTGCCGCGGATGGGTACACCCAGGTGAACGTGGGCATCGATGAATCCGGGGAAGAGCAGCTTGCCGGTGGCGTCGACCTCTTCCTTGCCGGGACCGAGGTTTGGCCCGATGGCACTGATGCGCTCGCCTGTCACGCCCAAATCACCGAGGATAACCCGGTTGGGCGTCACCACACGCGCCGATCGAAATACGAGATCGTACAAGACTACTCCCTGTTTCCGTTTCGCCACTGAATCAGTTCGGCGGCGATCGCAAGGGCGATCTCCTCTGCCGTGAGCGCACCGATGGAAAGCCCTACGGGCGCGTGAAATCTTTCGCCCAGCGCTTCCGGCTGCAATCCGCCTTCCAGCAGGGCCTCTACAATAAGCTTTCGTTTGCGCGAGGAACTGAGCATGCCGATGTAGCCGGCCTCCGTTCCCGCCGCCCAAGTGAGCGCCGTCTCATCATGGCGATGTCCCCGCGTGGCAATAACCACCGCGTCGCGCTCTCCCAGGGGCATCCATCGGTCAGCCGACGCAACATCGCCCACGCGAGTCTCCGCGGCAAAGGGAAAACGCTCGGCGCTGGCGTATTTCTCGCGATCGTCGAGCACGTGCACTGCAAAGCCCACCTCGTGCGCGAAGCGGCCCAGCGAAAGCGATACGTGCCCACCACCAAAAATGAGCACGCGGTAGGGCGCTTCTTCCGGCGCGGCGGCCAAATCTTCCGCGCGGGCTAAGTCCTGCGGCGTGAAGCGTTCGGCTTCGGCAAGTATCTCACCGCCGCAAACCAGTCCCGTTTCATCGCCGGCTTCCGCGTCCAAATGAAGCGTGTCGCGAATGGCGCCCTTGCTTTCTCCGGCGCGGCGCGCGAGTTCGTAGGCGAATCCGTCCACGCATCCCCCGCCGATGGTTCCCACCTGCAGGCCCTCATCGGTGAAAAGCATTCGCGGACGATCCTTGCGCGGCACCGAGCCTTTGCTCTCGATCACCGAGACGAGCAGGGCCGGCCGGCCTTCGCGCAGCTCCGCCAGCAGTCTTTCCCAAACGCGGCGACTCATGATCCTTCGGAAATGGCGGCTAAAAGCGCGGTGAGCACTCCGCCTGCCAAGGCGCGGGTCTTCTCGGAAAGCGTGGCCGGATCGATAACTTCCCCGCGGGGATCCACGTCGGCCACCTTGGTGCCTTCGGGCACGATCTCGCCGTCGGCCAGAAGGCCGCGCACGATGCCGGGAATCTCCGCCACGATGGTGCAGGGCTCCTTGCAGTCGCCTTCGAAGACGCCGATCAGGTCGCCCTTGCGCACCATCTGCCCAATTTTCACGTGGGCCCAGAAGCGCCCCTCGCAGGGCGAGTGATAAACCCGCGTGTGGGTTTCGCCGCCCACTTCGCCGGGAACGCCGGTATTGGGCGCGGCGGATCCTTTATAGTAGACCCGACCCAGGTCGTGGCCGCGCAGAGTTTCCACCACGGCATCCACGTGTTCGCCGGCGGTGTAGCCAGGCCCGAGGGCCAAGGTAAAGGGCGCTTTGCCGAGGATGGGCCCGTCGGCCTCCTTCAACATGCGCGCATCGACAATGGCGGCGAAGTCGAAGTATTCGGTGAGCCGGATACCATCGTCGATAACCACGGCAATCTCGCCCTTCTTCCAGACCTCGCGTACGGCTTCCGCAATGGCATCATCCACCACAGGGGTGGGCGCATCGGCTGGCTCGCCATGTTCATCCGGATGCAAGCGCTCGCCGCACAGTCGCGCGATGACGCCCTCAACCATGCTCTCGCCCTTACGCGCGGCCCTTGCGAAGGCCACGTGACGGCGTACCGCCAAGGGCTCGTGCCTTTCGGTCATGACCAGCGGGAATCCCGCGCGATGCAGATGCCAAGCCACGCCGCTGGCGTGCTCGCCGGCTCCGCGTACGAGTATGGGATACTTATCCAGCTTCATCGTTCTCGCGAACCTCCATAAGATGGCACTCCACGCGATCAGCCTCGGCCGGCCGGTCCAGGTCAAGTACCACGCCCTCGTCCTCAAGGTCTAAGTAAATCGGATGCCATGACTCTAGCACATCGCGGGGGCCTCGGTCGCCGCTCAAGGCGGCGATTTCACCGAATCGCGCGCGCGGAATGTGCACGGGATGACCCGGCCTGCCCTCGAAGCGAGGACGGTGAGCGCGACCCGGGTTTTCATCGATGGCGCTTAACAATCGCTTCAGGGTGCCGGAGCTCAGGGCCGGCATATCGCCGAGGGCCAAGATGAGGCCGCTGGCCTCGCGATTGATCGCGGCCAGACCGGTGCGCAAGGACTCGCTCAACCCCCGCGCGGGGTGCTCACAGGCCACCGGGCGAAAGCCCGCCTCCAGGGCGGCCACCGCGCTTTGATCATCCCCAGGCCGATGCACCAGCACACGGTCCTCCAGGGCCGACTTTCGCCAAGCCGCCAGGCTCCACTCCAAAACGCTACGGCGACCGATCTGGGCATGCAATTTATCCCCAGGCCAGCGCGAACTGGCGCCGGCGGCGAGAAGAACCAGGGCCGGTCGCGAGGGCGCTGGCTTCTGGGCTTCAATTTCTCCAGCCTCCGCCGAACCCACAAATATGGGACCGGTCCAGCGACGCCGAAGGGCCAGGGCCAGCTCGCGAGCCCCTTCGGGAGCCGCATCGGCCTGATTCACCAGGATGTGAAGGGGCGCAGACCCCACTTTCCCGAAGTAGCCCTCTGAGTCCAAGGCCATGCGCGCCACGGCATCGGCCTTGACGGGCTCACCGGCAACTAAACCCCATCGGGGCAATGACTTAGATAATCGATGGAGACTGTTTTCGTCCACAAGACTGCCCAGGGCCGAGGCGCCAAGTACCATGATAGCCAGGTCCGTTCCGGCCGGCACCATGGGATCATGAGGCTGATGCACCTTAAGGGGTCGGCGGCGAGCGCCGTCCCCCTCGATGAGGATAAAATCGGCGAGGCGGCGGAGGGCGGGCAGATCCAGGGGCTTGGGTCCCGGCAGCTTCCCTTCGGAATTTAGCTGACGGCCCAGGAAGACCACCGGCGACGACTCAAAGGCCGCGGGCAGGGCCGAGGTATCGTCCACCATGGGAAAATCCGGGAAGGGATAAACCTTGGTGCTGGTGCTCAGGAGCACACGGGCGCCGCCCTCTGACAGTCGCCGGGCGAGAAGGGTGAGTAGGGCGGTCTTGCCGCCGCTGCCGAAGACCGTCACGACCTGCGGCAGAGGGTGGCCCAAGATTAATTTCGGGTGGATCATGGATCGAGATTAGCTCGGCGCCGCCCCTTCCTCAAGGAAGGAACGGCAGGGACTATTCGCCGAGGACTTCTTTTACCGAGGCCAGCAGGTCTTCCCGGCTGATGGGTTTTCTAAGGGCCAGAGCCGCACCAAATTTCTGGGCGGCCTCCAAGGGCTCCATGCGGCCGCTCTTGCCACCGCCGGAGATGGCGATGATCTTCACATCGGGGAAATCCCAACGAAGCTCGCGAATGGTTTCGAGCCCCTCCTGCTCCGGCATGAAGATATCCATGAGAACCAGATCGGGAGGCCAATCGCGAAACTTGGAAGCGCCCTCTTTACCGTCGGCCGCCTCCGCCACCTCATAGTCCGCCGCCTCAAGGATCCGGCGAAACACCTTCCGGATCTGAGGATCATCATCGACGATTAAAATGTTCGGCAAAACTTACCCTTTCGCCATCGGGGGCTTCTGTCCTTGTGGGTCTCCTAGGCTGTCCGTGCTCACAACCCCCGCATCGGCTTCCGGTAGGATTACTCGGAAACGCGTTCCTCTTCCAAGTTCGCTCTCAACCTCGATCATACCGCCGTGCTGCTTCACTATACCATGAACAACGGCGAGGCCAAGCCCGGTGCCTTCGCCAACATCCTTCGTAGAATAGAAGGGATCGAAGAGTTGGCCAAGTCGATCTTCGGAAACGCCGCCACCCGAATCCGTGATACAGAAACAAACATGTGCGCCCTCTGAAAGCTCAGCATGAGCGGCCGCGAATTCTTTATCTACTTTCATGTGTTCTATCTCAATTGTCAAGTCACCACCTCTGGGCATGGCTTCGCAAGCATTGATACAAAGGTTGGTGATGGCTCGATCCATGAGAGTTTTATCGACCACGGCCACCATGGGCTCATCGGACGGCTTGAATTCCAGGTATATATCTTCCCCCAGCATGGGCCGAAGTTGAGTCAGAGACTCTAAGATGATGCTACGAAGATCCATGGGTTCAAGATTCACTTCGCGCATGCGACTGAAAGTAAGCAGCTCGCGGGTCAACATGCTGGCTCGTTCAGCACCTTTTCGAACCTCGCTCAAATCCTTGCTCCGAGGGTCTTCAGGGTCCAGACCATCTTGCGCAAACCCCAGGAAGCCCGTCATGGATTGAAGTATGTTGTTAAAGTCGTGAGCGAGGCCGCCGGCCAGATGTCCCACCGCCTCCATGCGGTGCGCATGGCGAATCTGTTCCTCCAACTCAATCTGACGTGTGATGTCGTGCTTCACCGCCACGAAGTTGACGATCTCACCATCGCGATCAAGGACCGCCGAGATGGTGGCATTTTCCTGGTAGAGGCTGCCGTCTTTCCGTTTGTTGACAAATCGCCCCTCCCAGGTTTTTCCCGCCTGAATCGTATCCCACAGATTTTTGTAGAAGCCGTCGTCATGGGATCCGCTCTTGAGTATCGATGGTTTCGCCCCGAGGGCTTCCAAGCGAGAGTAGCCCGTGGTTTTTTCGAAGGCCGGGTTGACGTAGTGGATTTTCCCGTCGCGGTCGGTTACCAACACCACATCCCCCGCCTGCTCGATGGCGGTCGCGAGGCGGAGAATCTCCTCTCTCACCTCGTGGTATTCAGTAACGTCACGGGCGATACCCACCAGCCCATTAATCTCCCCGTCCGAATTTCGCATGGGCGCACGCATCACATTGAAGGCTCGTTTCTCTCCCTGGGCCTCGCTCTCGTATTCCTGCACCAAGGTTTCGCCGGCCAGAATTCGCATATCGATGCTGTCCAGGTACTCGTCGGCCTCTCTGCCGAAAGCTTCCATGTTGGTTTTGCCTAAAATATCTTCCGGAGTCTTTCCCTCAAGCTTGCACATAGCGGGATTGACCATGGTGTATCGACGATCAAGATCCTTGATAAAGATGATGTCCTGAGCGGTCTCAACTAAGGTTCTCAGTTGGGATTCACTCTTGGCTAGAGCCTCCGCCGCTTCCACTTTTTCAGTGATATCTCGTGCAATGCCACAGATACCCGTGATGTTTCCTTCCGTATCCCGCATCGGGGATTTCACCACGTCAATGTAGCTGTGCCCGCGCTCAGAGACATTTTTTTCCAACTTCCTTACCGTTTCTCCAGCTAAAACGCGCTTGTCTATATCATCAACGTACTTGGAAACCTCCTCAAGGCTTGGATCACCGGAAGGAGCGTTCCGCAGTTCTGCGAGTGTTTTAGAGAGAATTTCAGATGCAGGCTTGTTCAGGTGTTTTTCACATGCGTGGTTAACGATTGTAAATCGTCGATCTTTATCCTTCATGAAAATGATATCATTAGCTGTTTCAATAAGGCTTCGGAATCGCTCTTCACTTGCGGAAAGGGCTTTCGCGGAAACCACGGCATTGGTCACATCCCGAGATATTCCAAAGAGTCCCGTGATTTCGCCGTTTGTGTCGTAGGTGGGAACCCTGATTATGCTGCAATAACGCAGTGACCCTGAGCGCGAGTATCGTTCGGATTCCGTATGCACGGATTCTCCCGCCAATACACGATTCTCGACTTCCTCGGTTTTATCACCAGCCTCGTCGCCGAACATTTCCCTTGAAGTTTTGCCGATCATCTCTTGGGGCGCATATCCCAAGCTCTTTTCCACGGATGGATTCACCAGCGTGAAGCGCTGGTCCTTGTCCTTCATGAACACGATATCCTCGGCCGTTTCGATCAAGGTTCGGAATCGTGCTTCCGATTCAGACAATGCCTGGGTTGCGGCAACTGCTTCCGTAATGTCCCTCGACACCCCGCAAAGGCCTTCGACTTCTCCCAGTTCATTGCGCACGGGCACGCGAACCACACTATAACAAACCCATTTCCCTGCGATCATATACTCGTGATTTGTTCGAAGAATCTCTCCCGCAAAAACCCTGTCTTCCAATCTTTCGACTTCTTCGTGATTCTCCTCCGGAATCAGCTCACTCAACGTCTTGCCTAGGATTTCCTCCATAGGCAGCTCCATGCGCCTAGCAAAGGCAGGGTTCGCCACCGTGTACTTTCGGGTCATGTTTTTCATGAAGATGATATCGTCGGCCGCGTTCACCAGGGCGCGAATGCGTGCCTCGCTTCGTGCTAGGGCTTCGGCGGCCTGCATGGTCTCGGTGACATCCCGCGCGATACCGAATATGCCGGTTACCTCGCCCTTAGTATTGCGAATGGGAACTTTTACCACATTGAAACGATGTGTTTCGTCACGTATGGGCTCCGGATCCATTGAGTAGACGGTCTCACCCGCCAGAACCCGAATATCCGTTTCCTGAATTTTACTTGCAGGGCCTTCTCCAAATAGCTCTGCGTCGTCCTTGCCAATTATTTCATCCAGGGGGCGCTGAAAGAGTTTTGTCATGGCTTTGTTGACAAGGGTGTAACACCCCGCGTGATTTTTTAGAAAAATACAATCTTCAGCGGTATCGAATAAGGCCCCTAACAAGGCCTTGCTGTGACCCAGGGCTTCTTCGGCTTGTTGTAGTTCAGTAACATCCACATAGGCAACGTAGACAAGGCTTCCATCGCTATGTTCAGGGTCAACGATGAGCTTGACGATAACATCCTTAACTTTTCCATCCGGAGTGGATATTTCGCTTTTGTGCGTAAAAGCCTTGGATCCTTGGGCAAGACTGACAAGTTCTTCGACGTACAATTCGTGAGCTCTGGGTGTTAGGAGTTTGTCCAGAGATTGCAAGAGTGTTTCTTTAGAGTGAACCTCGTGCAGATCGAGGTAGGCCTGGTTAACCTCGAGAACTTCAACGAGGGATGCCGCCTTACTTTTACTCTCCGGGTTATGAAGGAAGTGCTCCCGAAAATCTTGGACACCCACTTGATGAAGCTCGTCAAAGTACCTAAAGAGACCGCTCATATCCTGCTTCCCGATACTCACGGGTACATGGTCGAAGAGGCTACGAAGCTCACTTTCACTCTTCTTAACGAATTCCTCTTTTTTCATTCTCGACATTGTGTTTGCCAGCAAGGACGCCACGGATTGGAGAAAGTTAAGATCATCCGGATTGAACTTCAGGTACTCACGACTATGGGCTCCGAGAATACCCAGAGGGGCAGATCGAGTGCCGATAAGCACGCTGATCCCGCTAATGACACTATGGTTACTGAGCAGATCCGGTCCAAGGAACCGCGTTTCCTGCCTTAAGTCCTCAACAAGAACCGGTCCTTCACTGAGAAGTGTGTATCCGGCCTGTGAGTTTTCGCCGAGGGGAATTTTGGCCTCGCCGACAAGGCCGGGTTTCCATCCGACTCCCGCTCGCAGCAGAGCGTCCCTGCCATCTGGTAAAATCTCAAGGACCTTGCAGAGTTCAGCATCTAGTGTGTCGGACACGGCTCGAACGGCTTTGTCGAAAAACTCGCCCAGATCCTCACAGGCGAGGGCCTCCTGACCAAGTTCGGCGACCACAGCCTGCTGCCTCTCTCTAGCCTGCAAGGCCCTCTTCGAGGCGCCTCTCTCGGTGATGTCCCTCATGACGCAATGGGTCTGCACGAAAAGGCCCTTGTCCTCGCCTTCCCTTTTTCCGGCGCAATCCCCGCC
>JACNKJ010000226.1 GCA_014382085.1 bacterium | reverse complement strand
AGGTTAAGGTAAGCCCTGTGGGAACATTGGAATCTTTGGAAGCATGGACCATGGCCGAAGAAGGCAAGGAGGCCGGAGCGTGAGCAAAGTCCTTGGAATGGAAGGGAAACTGGCCCTGGTGACAGGTGGAACCCGCGGTATCGGACGCGGCATCACCGAGGCACTGTTGGCCGCCGGTATGCGCGTGGCTGTAGTGGGTACCGATTCGGAGCGCAGCGTAAAAGTCGCCGCCGAACTTGGCCCGGTCGAGCAGGTGCGCGGATATGGCTGCGATGTTTCCGACACCGAGGCCGTTACCAGCCTAGTGGCTCTGGTGGGCGAGGATCTGGGTGACATTGATTGCCTGGTGAATAACGCGGGCATCACCCGGGACGGCATCTATATTCGCCTCAAGTCAGAAGATTGGGACCGCGTCATGGCGGTGAATCTCACCGGGACGCACAACTTCTGCAAGGCCGTGACCCGGGGCATGATGAAGCGGCGCGCGGGTCGCATTGTGAACATTACCAGTGTTGTGGGGCAGACAGGTAACGCCGGACAGGTTAACTACGCCGCCAGCAAAGCCGGGCAAATCGGCCTTACCAAGAGTCTGGCTCGCGAATTGGGCGCGCGAAACGTGACTGTAAATGCGGTAGCGCCGGGATTCATTCAAACCGATATGACCGCCGATTTGCCCGAGGATGTGCGCAGCGCCATGCTAGAGGGTATCCCTCTGGGGCGCCTGGGCGATCCGGCCGATGTGGCCGCCGTGGTCCTCTTTCTGCTCAGCGACGCCTCGGCCTACGTAACAGGGCAGGTCATCGGCGTTAACGGCGGAATGGCAATGATTGGTTGAACTGGGAACTAAGAACTGAGAACTGAGAACTAAGAACTAAGAACTAAGAACTGGGAACGGTGAGCTTTTTAGGGGTCCCAGTCCACAGTCCTCAGTTCTGGTTCATACTTGGGATTGACATCCCAAATGGCATCGATTAGGAAATTACCACTAACCGGGCCTCAAGCCCCATCCCTAGGAGGATATCAATGCCGAGCATTGAGGAACGCATCATCGCGATCATCGAGAAGGAACTAGGCGTCAACACGGAGCAGATCACCGACAGTGCCTCCTTCATTGAGGATCTGGGCGCGGACTCCCTGGACACCACCGAATTGATCATGGCCTTCGAGGAAGAATTTGGTCTTGAAATTTCCGACGAAGACGCCGAGAAGCTGACCACGGTGGGCGCCGTGAAGACTTATCTGAAGGAGCACGTCCCCGCTTAAACATGGGACGTCATTTCCGGAGGAACGTATGGAACGTCGAGTCGTCATTACTGGTCTTGGAATGATCTCACCGGTGGGCAACAGCCGCGAGGATACCTGGAAGAATTTGCTTGCGGGAAAATCCGGGGGCAATCTCATTCAGGCCTTCGACACCGAGGGCTTTTCCGTGCGCATTGCCGCCGAGGTGAAGGATTTCGATCCTTCTGCGGTGATCGATGCCAAGGAAATGAAGATATGGGATCGCTACGCCCAGTTCGCCGTCGTGGCTGCTGAAGAAGCACTAGCCGACGCGGGTCTTGTCGAGGACAAGCCCGACGGCGATCTCGTAGGCGTGATTATCGGCTCGGGAATCGGAGGGATGAATACCTTCGAGAAGAATCATCGCGCTCTCGTGGAAAGAGGACCGCGGCGAGTGAGTCCCTTCTTCGTCCCCATGATGATAGGGGACATCGCGTCGGGACTCTTTTCCATGCGCCACGGTTTCCGCGGTCCCAACTTCGGCGTGGTCTCCGCTTGTGCCACCGGCGCGCACGCGCTGGCGGACGCGGCCCTGCAGATCAAGGCGGGCCGGGCGGATGTCATGGTCTGTGGCGGAGCCGAAGCCACCATTTCGCCCATGGCGGTGGCGGGCTTTGGAAACATGAAGGCCATCAGCCCACGCAATGACGAGCCCGAAAGGGCCAGTCGGCCCTTCGACGCCGAACGCAACGGTTTTCTCATGGGTGAGGGCGCCGGCGTTCTCATCCTCGAGGAATACGAGAGGGCCAAAGCCCGTGGGGCGAAGATTTATGCGGAAGTGATGGGCGCGGGTCTTACCGCCGACGCTCACCACATCACCGCGCCTCATCCTGAGGGCTTGGGCGCTCGCAATGCCATGGCTATGGCCATGCGCGAGGGGGGTATCGAAAAGGAGCAGGTGGGCTACATCAACGCCCATGGCACCAGCACGCCCTTCAATGATCGCACGGAGACGGCCGCCATTAAGAGCTTCTTTGGCGACCATGCCTACAAGCTCAAGGTGAGCAGCACCAAGTCCATGACCGGGCACCTTCTGGGTGCGGCCGGCGGCTTGGAGGCCGGCATCACAGCCATGGTCCTGGACCAGGGAAAGATTCCACCGACCATCAACTACGAGAATCCCGATCCCGACTGCGACCTCGACTATGTGCCCAACGCAGCCATCGATCATGAGGTGGAATATGCCATGAGCACATCCCTGGGATTCGGAGGCCACAACGTCGTGCTGCTTCTGGGCAAAGATCCCGGTCGACGATAGATACCAACGAGGGAGGACTGCTCTGGCACTGGAATGGTTGAGACGGCTCTTAAGCGCCCTCTCCAAGGCCAGCGGCCCGGAGTTGCCCGGCATTGATCTGGACGGCTTCCAAGAACGTCTAGGCTATAAATTCAAGGAAATCGAGCTTCTGATTCTGGCGCTTAGCCACCGCTCCTGGATCCACGATCGAGGGCTTGAGCGTTACAAGAGCAATGAGCGTCTGGAATTTTTGGGCGATTCGGTTCTGGGTCTTCTCATCAACGAAACCCTCTTCCACGAAAATCCCGGCATGGCCGAGGGCGACCTCACCATGCGCAAAAGCCTTCTGGCCAGCCGGAAGGTTTTAGCGGACGTAGGAGCCGAGCTCGGTCTGAGCGAGGTTATCCTGCTCAGTCCCAATGAGAGAGAGAGTGGCGGAGCCACGCGGGATTCAATCTTGGCCGACGGCGTAGAAGCGGTGCTAGGGGCCGCCTTTTTGGATGGTGAACTACGAGCCGTACGTCCTATCATCACCAAGTACATTCTCGATCGTCGCGGCGAATACCTGGATAGCGACGAGCATCAGAACTTCAAATCCTTATTGCAGGAGCGGATTCAAGCCGAAAGCCAAAGCCCGCCGCGCTATCGTGTGGAGAGCACCGAGGGTCCGGATCACTCCAAGGAATTTCGCGTGCAGGTACTCATTGCCGGCGAGGTCCTCGCCACAGGATTGGGTATGTCCAAAAAGGATGCCGAAAAGGAAGCCGCCCGTCTGGCTCTGGAAGTTCTTGATGCCAATCCCGATTCGACCGTCACAAGCTCCGATTGATCTTTCCCCGCTTTCTCGCTAGGCTTACTCTCGAGGATGGATGATCACCAATCTAATTGGGGGTCGGTTATCGTCCTGGAGTATGAAAAGCACAAAACTTCACACACCCGTGCTTGTTCTGGATGCCGGCTTCCAGCCGGTGAATGTCGTACCGGTGCGCCGGGCCATGATTCTGCTTTGCAAGGGAAAGGCCGTGGCTGTGGAGGAATCGGAGCAGCAACTGCATTCCGCACAACGCGCCTGGAAAATGCCTGTGATTATCCGACTACTCATTTCCGTGGCGCATCGAGTTTATCGTGTGGTGAGAGTGAAGCTGAACAGGCGGAATCTCTTCGGCCGTGATCGCTATCGATGCCAATACTGCGGTGATGAGGAGGGGCCCTTCACCATTGATCATGTGGTGCCCAAAAGTCGAAAAACGCCCAGCTATCCCGGCGGTGGGCCGACCACCTGGGAAAATTGCGTCACGGCCTGTATTCCATGTAATAGAAGAAAGGGCGGCCAGCTGCTCTCGGAGACCGACATGAGATTGCAGCATGTTCCGCGAGAGCCCCATTGGTTGCCCCCGGTGCTCTTCCAGCGCTTCCTCAAGCCCTCGCTTCATCCCAGCTGGAACGACTACCTCTTCAACGGCAATTAGCTATCGATTCTGGTTTTCCAGTTGGACCTTGGCTTTGGAATCCAGGAAATCTCTGAGCAGCTCGCAAAGCTTAACCAGCTTATCCGGCAAGACAAGATCGGCAGTGTCCTGGGGCTGGTGATATCCCGCGTGAAAACCTCCGAAGATGAAAAGGGCCGGCACGCCCGCCTGGGCAAAGGGGAAGTGGTCGCCCGCGCGCTCGAAGATGGGGCCATGACCTCTTTCCACGTGGAATTCCAAGTTTGAGGCGAGAGATTCTAAAGCCTCCGCCGCCGCGGAGTCATCCTCGGACCAGAGCATGAGAAGCTCGGGATCTAAGGCCGAGGGATCGCGCAGATGCCGATAGTGATTCACCCCGGCACGCCCCACGGTATCCAGGTTGATCACCAATTCGGGATCTTCCATCTCCGCGAGATAGGCCCGCGCGCCGAGCATGACCTCTTCTTCTCCGTCGCTGAATAGGAAGCGAAGTTCGAATGGATACTGCCTCTGTGCCAATAGCCGAGCTGTTTCCAATAGGACGGCCACACCGCTACCATTGTCGTTGGCGCCGGGATGATAACCTCCCTCGGCGGGACCTAGATGATCGTAGTGGGCCACCAGCAGCACAATGGAGCCTGCTTGGCTCTCAGGCAGGCGATAGAGCAGGTTGTCGCCTTGGGTGCTGAACGCTTCCACCTCCGGTAGTTCCAAGTGCCAGCCTTCGAGGTTTTGAGCCAGGGCCTCGCGCAGTTCGAGACTGCCGTAGAACAGTATGGGTCTCGCCTCGCTGCCCGGTAAATAGTGAACCGCCAGATCTCCGGATTCGCTGCGCATGCGATAACGCGCAAACAGTCCACGCTCATCATCGGGATGGGGAAGCAGGATCAAGGCTCCGGCACCGGCCCTGGCCGCTTCATCCAGCAGATCCGAAGGCGATTCCCCCGCGCCGGGATTGAAATCGCGAAAAAGGACCTCGTGAGCGGCACATAGGGGAGCCGCGTCTGTATCGTCCCAATGCTTCAAGGCGCCTCTATGCCTGGGCAATGGGCCATCGCTTTTCAGAATGAGCTCGAATTCCATCTCCCTAGGGCCGCGGAGCGCGGCTTTCAGATTCATCCAGCGGTAGCCCCTCACCTGGAAAGTCTGAACCGGAACATCCCAGCCGGCCAGCGGCAGCAGTCCGGAGGCGGCGGCTTCATCCCTGAGCCATTCCTGGGCTGAGAGCCCGCCAGGGCTTCCCAGCAGGCGGCCCTGGAAGGCTGGGGAAGCCAGGGTCTCCACGGTTCCCATGAGGCGCTGAGCATCGGGTAGAGGCTCTGCCGAGGGGCTGATCGTAAGAGCCAGAAGCAAAATACTGGATAAGTTCAGAAATCGAGACATAAGAGCTCCAAGGCTGGGGATAGGGCGAGGCTAACGAGAGCGGAGACCGAATGCAACCTGAATGAACAAAAGGGCTTGCCCCGGCAATGTGCCTGTTTTAATATCCCTCGGCACAGCCTTTCAGCTGATTCCACGAGCCTAATTCGAGGTAATGCGATGTCTGGAAAAGCCGGCCTTCTGCCGCGCCTTATTCTGCTTCTGATCGTCTCTTCTCTGGTTCTGGCGGCCTGTTCCACCGACCAGTCCACAACGGGTCCCGCCGATAGCGGACCGGTCATCAAGCCCTTAGCTTCCAGCGATTGGCCCATGGAAGATGGAAACTGGTGGACCTTCATTCGTGTCCTCAAAACCGAACCTTTGATTTTCGGGATCATCGGCTATCAGGACTACAATCTGCAAATGGCCGCCGAGCTGGAATGGGACGACGAAACGCCCCTGGATTTCCTCTACTCGCCTTACATCCACATTGAGCTCGATGGAACCGCAGAAACAAGTTCCGGAACTGCGCAAGTCATGCGGGGAACGCGCTCCTCGGAATTGATGGGTGGGGGAAACATCATCAGTCAGATCGAATTGTGGATGTCCAAGGATGCCTCGGGCATTCGCTACCTGGGTGAAAACGCCGATGCGGCGGATGACAGCCTTTTTTGGACCGGTGATCCCTTCGACCTGGTTCACTACGGGGAAACCCGTTGGACAACAGTCCTGGAAGACTTCACGGGTACCGAAGCAGGAATGGTTTCCATGGGTGAAGCGCTGGGTTTCGGCGGCCCCATCGATATCGATTTCGATTCTCCGCCCAACGATGTGGAACGCTTCTGGCCGGATTCTCTCTTTTCATACTCCCTGGTCCACAAGATGGTAGGGGTTGAGGATGTGGATTACGATTCCCGTTTCAGCTATGGCGAAATCGACTACTTCCCCGCCCTGGCCGACACGATCATCGAAAACTGCAAGTGGCTCATGCAGGGCATCGAGTACGACGTCCACTTGACCAATCAGCGCAATCCCGATGCGGGTCCCGGCGAATCCGGTCTGCCCGACAACTACATTCCCGCGCGCAATCGTCGTGTCACGGTGTTCCAGCCGCGTAGGCTTTTCCTGCTGGCTCCGAATCTAGGACCCATTCGCATTGTCACCTATCGTGATTTGGATTGGATGCTGAACGCGGAAGCCATCACTGAAACGGAATTGGAATTCCCGCCGGATTTCATGGAAATCGATTATCTGCTCGATTCAAATCTGCTGCCCTAGGGGCCGGATTCTTCGAGATCCAACAGTTCATGACGTCCGCGGCTCAGGTTGCGGACGTTCTCTTTGAGGGTCTCCGCCAGCGACGCGGGCAATTCCAGATCGATCTGGAAGCCTTCTTCCCGATAGTTTAGCTTCCGAATTCGACCCTCGTATCGGGCCAGCAGAGCGCGCAGGTCGCCTTCAAACTCGAATGGCAGGATTCCGGTCAGGCCACGGTTTTGCATCCTCTCACCGCGCTCAGCGTCCGCCAGTGACAGTGCTGCAGCTTCACCGTAGGCCCGAATAAGCCCACCCACACCCAGCTTGGTGCCACCGAACCAGCGAATCACCACAACAAGCAAGTCGGAGAGTCCCGAAGAATGCAGGGCACGAGCCATGGGGGCACCGGCGCTGCCGGCCGGCTCGCCGTCGTCAGAGTTTCGTTCGAGCAATTGTTCGGGGGATCCCAGTCGCAGGGCCCAGCAATAATGGCTGGCGCCCTTGTGTTCATCCTCCAAGCGGCTGCGGATAGACTCGGCTTCTTCCTCGCCGCCCACGGGAAAAGCTAGGGCCAGAAAGCGCGAACCCTTAATCTTGATATCGGCGCTATGGGGCGCCGCGAGAATGGCATAAGCGTCAGGATGCATTAGATTGCCGAGCATGGGCTTTTCCCGTCTTCAAGGCAAGGCTGAAGGTGCTTGTGATCGATCTCCAGCTTTGTTATGAGGAAAGATGACTCAAGCGAGATGAGGTGAAGGATGAAGGTTCCCCAGCTGGATTTGCGCGCCCAATTCGATTCCATACGCGAGGAAGTGATGGAAGCGGTGAGCGAGGTTTTCGAGAGCCAGTACTTCATTCTGGGTCCCAATGTCCAAAACTTCGAGAAAGAAGCAGCTGAGTTTCTGGGCGCTGCCGATTGCGTGGGTGTGTCCAGCGGTAGCGACGCTCTACGCATCGCTCTGGCCGTGCACGATGTGGGGCCGGGCGACGAAGTGCTACTGCCCAGCTTCACCTTCTTCGCCACGGCGGGTGCCGTGGTGCACCAGGGGGCCAAACCCGTCTTCGTGGATATTGACGAGGACTATCTTATGGATCTGGGCGACGCATGGCGACGGCGCAGCAGCAAGGCCAAGGCCGTCATACCCGTGCACCTCTATGGCCTGCAGGCGCCCATGGAAAGCCTAATTGCTTGGGCGAGGGATTGGGGCCTTACGGTGATCGAGGACGCCGCCCAGTCATTTGGGGCTAGGCGTGCAGAAGGTGCGTCGGGAGCTATGGGAGATGCAGGCGCGGTGAGTTTCTTTCCGAGCAAAAATCTTGGAGGGGCGGGAGACGGAGGTCTCATCGCTTTTCGCGATCCCGAAAAAGCTGCCCGCGCTCGGAGCTATCGCATGCATGGCGAGAGCCGTCGATACCATCACGAGGAAGTGGGGGTTAACGGCCGGCTGGACGCCTTGCAGGCGGCCGTGTTGCGCGTGAAGATGCGTCATCTGGACAAGTGGAATTTGCAGCGCCGCGAAGTGGCGGCTCGCTACGAATCACTGTTTGCCGCAAGCTCCGTGGCAGAATTCGTGAAACGGCCCAATCACCCCGAGGGTGGCGAGCACGTTTTCCATCAGTACACTATTCGCGTTCCCCGGCGAGATCCGCTGATCACCCATCTTCAGGAGCGGGAAGTCGGGTGCGGTGTTTACTATCCCGTTCCGCTCCACAAGCAGAATTGCTTTGCCGGTCTTCCCGGTCTTCCGACAAGTCTACCGGTCTGCGAAAAATTGGCGGAGGAAGTGCTATCGCTGCCCATCTACCCTGAGCTCAGCGATGATCAGCAGAGTTTCGTCGTGGAGTGTATCGAGGATTTCTACGCCTAGTTATGCGCCTCGGCGCGAGTTGACACGCTCCTGATCGGCGAATTGCAGTTCGTAGAGATGGCGGTATAGACCGTCCTTGCGGAGCAGTTCCTCGTGGCGACCCTCTTCCAGCAATTCCCCATGATGCATCACGATGATGCGATCGGCTGCCCGGATGGTGGACAGGCGATGGGCCACGGTAAGACTGGTGCGTCCGGTGAGCAAACGTTCGAGACCTTCCTGAATCCATTGCTCGGTTTCGCTGTCAACGGAACTGGTGGCCTCATCGAGAATGAGAATGGCCGGGTCGAAGGCCAGGGCTCTGGCAAAGGCGATGAGTTGCTTCTGCCCAGTAGAAAGCCCGCCACCACGCTCTTCCAGACGAGTTTCATATCCTTCGCTCATGCGCTCGATGAAACGATGCGCACCCACGGTCTCCGCAGCCTCGCGAACCCGATCCATACTAATCTTTGGATCCCCCAGGTGGATATTCTCAGCCACGGTTCCCGGGAACAGGAAGACATCTTGCTGAACCAAGGCTAAATGGCGACGAAGATCGCCGGGAGCGAGCTGACGCAGATCCACATCATCTAGAAGGATGCGTCCCTTGACGGGATCGTAGAAACGAAGCAGCAAACTAAGGAGGGTCGTCTTTCCACTGCCGGTCAGTCCGACCATGGCAAGACGTTCGCCGGGCTTCACATGCAGATCGAGGCCACGCAGAACTGCCTTTTCTTCCTCATAATGAAAGTGAAGACCCTCGAATTTGATCTCGCCCTTGCACTCGGGCATGGCCACGGGGTCTTTCGGCGCACGGATCTCGGGCACCGTATCCAGGATGCCGAAAACGCGCTCGC
Source organism: bacterium (assembly GCA_014382085.1). Taxonomy (GTDB): domain Bacteria; phylum Krumholzibacteriota; class Krumholzibacteriia; order JACNKJ01; family JACNKJ01; genus JACNKJ01. The sequence continues at coordinate 2,186 of JACNKJ010000226.1, read as the reverse complement.
TAGCCGCCATGGCCGCCTGCATGATATTGAATTTCTCACTCAGATCGCTGATGGGTTGAAAAAACCTTCGCGCGTACTGAATGAACGCGGCCAAGGCACCCAAACTGATACTGGCGTCCCCGCCCATTACGCGAAGTCCTCCGTACCAAAGGATGAGAGCGATGGATACCGAAGCCGTGAGTTCCACCAAGGGCCAGAACACGCTGAAATTGAAGACCGTATCCAGGTGGGCTTTGGTGTGCTTCTGGTTGAGCTCTCGGAAGCTTTCCAGCGAGCTTTCCTCGCGCCCGAAAATCTGGATGACGCTGATACCGCTGAGCCTTTCCTGTAGATAGGCGTTAATGGCCGCAATACGTTTGCGTACTTCTCGGAAATTCGCGCGCAATCGAGTGCGAAAAAAGAGCGTGAAAATGGAAATAAAGGGTAAAACACTGAAGGTGACCAAGGCCAGACGCCAGTTGAGAATGAGCAGAAAGATCATGATGCCCACGAGCAAGAAAACGTCGCCGAAAATGGCGATGAGCCCGCCCGTGAACATTTCATTGAGAGTTTCCACGTCACCGGTCATGCGTGTGACCAAGCGCCCCACAGGATTTCGATCAAAGAATCGGATAGATAGCTTTTCCATGTGTGCGAAGAGTTGCATGCGCAGGTCGTACATGAAACGCTGGCCGAGCATGGCCACAACGATGGCCTGACCATAAGCTACGGCGTACTCCAATCCTAAGAAAAGCAGATAGAGAAGGGCTACAGTGAGCAGGATTCCTTGATTGCCCGCTAAAATACCATCGTCGATGGCGACCTTCACCAGGTAGGGGCCTGCCAATCCCAGGCCGGCGCCCAGGGCCAGCAGAACGACCGCGATCACGACGCGACCTCGTTGGGGGCGGAGGTAGGCGAGCAAGCGGCGCATAAGACGGGCGTCGTAGGCCTTCGCCGGGCTGGCATCTTCCTGGAAGAAATCGCTCATGCGCCGAACTCCCTACGCTCGAGTTCATCTTGCAGAAGCTGCCGGTGGTGGATATCGGCGTAGAGCCCTTCCATGGCTAGTAATTCTTCATGACTGCCCAATTCGACGATACGACCTTCATCCATCACGCAGATGCGTTCTGCCATGCGCAAGGTTGAGGCTCGATGCGAGATTAGCAGCACCGTTCGATCTTCGAAGTATCCCTGCAGATTGGCGAGTATCTTTTCCTCTGTATGTGTGTCCACACTGGAAAACGGTGCGTCGAGGATGAGCATAGGCGCGCCGCGCAAGAGGGCGCGGGCCAGACTGACCCTTTGCTTCTGTCCTCCGGAAAGTTTGGTGCCGCGCTCTCCGACCAGGGTGTTCCAACCCTGAGGGAACTCTTCGATTTCTTCGAGGATGCCAGCGTCCAAAGCAACCCGTTGGAGCGCGTGATGCTCGGCGTCGGACTCGCCGAAGCCCATGTTGCTTTCCAAAGTCTCGCTGAAGAGAAGGGGTTCCTGTCCCACCCAGGCTATTTGCTGGCGCAAATGAAACAGCTTCAATTCGCGAATGTCTTTACCATCCAGGAATACCGTGCCGGGCGCCGGATCGAGCAGGCGGGGAATGAAATTGAGAAGGGTGGATTTGCCACTGCCCGTGGCACCCGTGATAGCCAGTGAACTTCCCGCGGGGATTTCCAGGTTGATGTCTTTCAGAATCTCCGTATCACCCACGGAAAAATTCAGTCCACGGAATTCCAGATGCCCTTTTGCAGGAGTTTCTAGGCCGTAGGGTCCATCGTTGATCTCGGCCTCCGCGTCCAGAATAGCCAAAAGGCGAATCCATGATGCACTGCCACGTTGCACGATGCTGGTCACCCATCCCATGGCGGCGATGGGCCAACTGAGAAGAATGAGGTATTGCATGAAGGCCACCAAGGCGCCCAGGGTCACCCGACCGTCTACGACGGCCTGTCCTCCGAAATAGAGGACGATGATTACGGCTAGGCCACTGAACAATCTCATGGAGGGATGAAAGAGACCCATGAGTCTGGCCATGGCCAAATTCTGTTTGTAGTACTCGCAATTTTCATCTTCGAAGCGGTCTACCTCGTGATCTTCACGCACGAAGGCTTTCACCACACGAATTCCCGAGAAATTTTCCTGAACCCGCGTGGTCATGGAACTGAAGCGGGCCTGGATGATCTCGAAGCCCTTGTGCCGGCGGCTACTGA
>JACNKJ010000169.1 GCA_014382085.1 bacterium | reverse complement strand
CCTGGATTCGATTCGACACGGCAACAAACTTAAGCCGGGCCATCTTTCGGGAAATCGTTTCGACTTGTTCCTGTCCGGAGACGCGGAAGCCGGGTTCATGGAGGCTCGTCTGGCAGAGCTCCGAGTTGGCGGACTGCCCAATTATTTCGGTCCTCAGCGTTTCGGTATGCGCAGAGACAATCACTTTCAAGGCAAGCGCCTGCTCGAAGGATCCCGCAAGCCCAAGGGTGGACGCGCCAAACTCCTGGCCAATGCCTGGCAGTCCTTTCTTTTCAATCGCGTTTTGGCCGAGCGCGTGAACGAACTCTCCGTCCTCCTGCCCGGTGATCTGGCCTGGATCCACCGCAAGGGCGCCGTTTTCACCGTAGAGGATGTCGCCAGCGAAAGCCCGAGGGCGAAGGCCCTGGAGATCAGCCCAAGCGGGCCCCTGCCGGGACGCAAAATGAGTAAGCCATCGGCGGAGGCCGCCGAACTGGAAGGCAGGCTTCTGGCGGAATGCGGATGGAACAGCGAACAGGATCGCTTTCTAACGGGGGCACGCAGACCTCTTCGCGTACCGATAGAGGGGCTGGCCGCCACGGAAGAAGAGGGCGGCTGGCGACTTAAATTCTCTTTGCCGCCGGGAAGCTATGCTACGGCCCTTTTACGGGAACTGGGATTGAAATCCCCATCCAAGGAGTGAAATGCCTCACGTGAAGATCCGCCCTGCTCCTCCATTAGTCGAGTTATTCGAGAAGCTTGAGCGCATGTCCCTGCGAGACGAAACCGGCGTGCAGAAGATCAGGGAGTACTTCATGGAAAGAGGCGAGGGCCGCATCCTGGCCGAAGGCCTTGTCGCCGAGGGTGGTTTGCCACGCCTCTTTTTCATATCCATCCAGGATCGCGATGGCGAATTGGTGATTCGCTGCTACGAATCCACCGATCCCGAGAAAACCCCGGCGGTGAAACGGCTCATTTTAAGGCTAGGAATGGCTGCCCAGGCTCTCAACGAGGGCAGCGTACTGGACCCCTGCAATCTGGAGAAAGAAGCCGGCGAGCTGGGCCTTATCCCCTGAACATGGAACGCAGAACGTGTCCCGCCACCGCCGGATTCTCTTTGAGCCGGCGAAGGCTGTAGGCGTACCAATCGCGCCCAAATGGGATGTAAATGCGCAGGGGATGCCCTTCGGCCACGAGACTGTCCCGCAAGCGCGCCTGCACGCCCAAGAGCATCTGGAACTCGTAGCGCTCAGGCCCGAGGCCGCGGGCTCGAATGAGATCCTTCACCTTCTCGATGAGCTTCTCGTCGTGAGTGGCCACGCCCACATAGGATCCTGAATCCCACATGGCTTCGAGGATCTTTAGGAAGTTCTCGTTGATCTTCACCGGATCCTGAATGGCTACCTTGGGCGACTCGATGTAGATGCCCTTGCAAAGGCGATAGTCAGGATTCAGATCGGCCAGGTCCTTCACATCGTCCATGCTGCGATGGAGATAGGCCTGCAGCACCACACCGATGTCATTGTGCTCGGCCCTTAGTGTGCGATAAATCCAAAGGGTGTCGTCGGTGCAGCTGGAGTCTTCCATGTCGATGCGGATCTTGGTGCCCTGGCTGGAAGCGCATGCCATGATGCGATTCATGTTTTCCAGGCAGAAATCCTTGTCGAGGGTGAGGCCCAGCATGCTCAACTTGATGGAAACGTTGCGATCCAGGCCCAAGCGATCCTGACTCTGAATCAGCTCCAGGTAGGCCTCGGTGTAGGTCAGAGCTTGTTCCCGAACGCTCACGTGCTCGCCGAGAATGTCCATAGTGCTGCGAATGCCGTCCACGCGAAGCTCGGCCGAGATGCGAGCGGCGTCTTCGAATTCCTCCCCGGCGATGTAGGGGCTTGAGAATTTGCGAACGAGCGGCTTGGGCACTGCTGGAAGCAGGGCCGCGATGGTCTTATCCAAGAGCGAAGGCATGCTTATTCCTCCGGTGAAGACGACCCGATTGGGCGCAAGCCAAGTTAAGGATGGGGGATGAAGTGGTCAACTCCCTGATTTCAGAACTTCGCAAAGGATTCGAAAAGGCCCCAAAGGGTCTTGCCGAAGGCAGGGAAATCGCGCATCTTCCACAGGGACTTCCGGTTGCCCTACTTGACACTGCGGCAACGGAATGTTATCCAAAGGTGTTTGGGAGCCTACCGGCTTCCATTTTTCTGTCGCAGAATCATAGCAGGAGCCCCACCCGCATCTAACCAGATAAGGGTCAGGAGTTTTTCCATGAGAAAGCAGAGTATTGCACTGGGCATCGGTGTGTTGGGTATCGTTGGGGCCATTCTATTGGCCGGTTGTGACAGCACGACCAATCCTGATCCCCCCAATCCCTACAATCCCATCACTGAGTCGGTTAATCTGACTCCGTCCTGGGACTCGGGCTCGCCTATAATCCTGGAATCGGATGCCGATAGCCTTACCCTGGCTTTTACGAGCACCTACGGCGGCTCGGGTGACATCTACCTGTTGAAAGTGGCCGACAGCGATAGCGACGGGATTTTCGAAAGCTTCCCCGAGAGCCTCTATGTGAACACGCTGGCAGACAGCATCTGGGGACCCAGGGCGAAGCGCTTCTCACGAATCGACCAGTACGAATTCGAAGATTCCAACGGTGTCTGGCTCCCCAATTATCCCGGTAGCGCCTACTACGCGGGCCCGCGGCATCTCAATTACGACATGTACAGCGGTCGCATATTCTACTCCATGGGATACAATGGCATTCCGCAGGTGGCCTCGACCACAGCGCCCATGTTCGGCGAATTCGACCAATCGCTGAACGAGCTCTACGACATCGACACGGGCCGCGAGCCCATTTGGGATTTCTGGTACAGCAAGCTGGAAGTTCCCGATCCCACCGATCCCGGCGAAACCATGTACACCTTCACCGGTGCCTACTATGCCAGCGTTGCCGCGCCAAATTCCTTCGGCGATCAGTGGATGGCCTACTCCGATACTCTGATCGTCAGCGGCGACCAAGATTTCGATGGAGAAATGGGCGAAGATCCCGTAGGCGCCATCGAGACCTACTCGGGTCTGGACGATGACGGTGCGCCTGGTATCGAGGGTGACGACGACGACGGCGACGGATTTGAAGACGAATTCGATTTCCAGGTTCAAGCCATGAGCACACCAGGCCCCGAGGCGGGCAGCTATGCCTGGAAAATGCAGAACTACGATCCCATCTCCGACGATGACGAAGATGGGCTCATGGATGAGGACCCCGATGATGATATCGACAACGACGGGGACGGCCGGACCGACGAGGATCACGAAGGTGACATGAACAATGACGGATCGCCCGGCTGGGCCACGGGAGACGTTGACGGTGACGGGCTCTCGGGCTTCGAAGACTTGGAAGTGCGGCATGCCGCGCTTCGTGTGGAGAGATTTTTAGCAAACGGTTACGACCCCGCCGCGGACGACGATGAGGACGGCATCCACGATGAAGATGCCGACTACAAACGCGACGGTATCTGGGTTGTGAAAATTGGAGCTGATGGCCTGCCTGATGAAGCTCAGGTACCCATCACCCTCACCAACGATGGGGGACGCCAGCCTTTCTTCAACCCGGTCAATGAGGAAGAATTGCTCTACGTGTCGAATGGCAACATCAAACGCCTGAATCTCACGTACGAAGCAGCTTCGGTAAGCGTGTCCACGACGGACATGATTACTGATAACGGATGGCTTGAGAGCTATCCGGCTTATTCGGATGACGGAACCAAAATCGTTTATGTATCAAGCGAAAAGGGTTCCGCGGATCTCTGGACCATGGACTCAGACGGCGCCGGCAATGTGAGGGTCACCAACGACCCCGGCCAAGAGCTGCTCCCCCGATTTACACCGGGAGGCGACCAGATTGTTTTCGAAGCCTGGCGCTTCCCCGAAGGGGATCGAAGAGTCTTGATTACCATTGAGACCCTGCCCTAGGGCAAGCCGAAAGGCCCGCTTCGGCGGGCCGATTCTCCCTCCTTCGACCGACCGCCTTTAGGCGGGCTGGCATCCCCAGGCGCGTAAGCGCTGGAATGGGGCTGTGCATGCAGAAGGAAATTTTCGTCAACGTGAACCCCACGGAAGTGCGGGTCGCCATTCGGGAACAGGGCGACCTGGTGGAATTCCTGGTGGAGCGTCCGGACGATCGTCGTATCGTCGGCAACGTCTATAAGGGCGTGGTCAAGGCCGTGCTGCCGGGCATTCAGGCCGCTTTCGTGGATATCGGCATGGAGAAAGCCGGCTTCCTCCACGTCTCCGACGTGGCTGAAGGCGAGTCGAAACTGGCCGATCTGGAAAACGAGGGCGTGGGTGGTCCCCGCCGAGGACGTCGCGAGCCGGTGCAGTATCCGCCCATTGAAACCCTGCTAAAAAAGGGCGACACGGTTAAGGTGCAGATTATCAAGGAGCCTATCGGCACCAAAGGTCCGCGCCTTTCCGCCCAGCTGTCATTGCCCGGGAAATTCTGCGTGGTCATGCCGGGTCTGGAGTACATCGGCATTAGCCGGAAGATTCTCGATCGCCAGGAGCGCGTTCGCCTGAAGCGCATCGTGCAGAAGGCAAAACCCCGTGGCTACGCCACCATCGTACGGACGGCCGGGGAGGGCGTCGAAGAGGCTCAGCTAGAGCACGATATTACCTCTCAGGTGGAAATCCACCGCAAGCTTGAGGAGAGGGATCAGCGAGGCAAGGCGCCCTGTCGCCTCCATGAAGAGGTGGGCATGGTCATCGGGCTGGTGCGCGACCTTTTCGATGAAGAGGTGAAGCGCCTGCTAATCGATGACGAGGACGAGCACCACAAACTCGAAGAGTATATCCACGGATTCGCTCCCGAACTGGAGCGAAGGGTGCTGTTCTATCGCGAGAAGGAACCGATCTTCGACCACTTCGGCATCGAGACCGAGCTCGAAAAGGTCATGCGCCGCCAGGTCTGGCTCAAGAAGGGCGGCTACCTGCTCTTCGACCATACCGAGGCCCTGGTGGCCATCGACATCAACACGGGCAAGTTCGTGGGAAAGAAGAGCCAGTCGGAGACCATCTTCCAGACGAACATTTACGCGGCCCGTGAGGTGGCCCGGCAGCTAAGGTTGCGGGATATCGGTGGCATCATCGTGATCGACTTCATCGACATGGATCGCGAGGGAGACAAGCAGCGGGTGGTGGCCGAGCTTAAGAACTCCATGCGCCGCGACCGGGCCCGCACCAAGATTTTCGACATCACGCCCCTGGGCCTGGTGGAAATGAGCCGGAAACGGGTTCGCCCCAGCCTGATTCATTTCTACAACGAGGATTGCAGTTATTGTAACGGCTCGGGGCACATTCTCACCTCCGAGAGCCTGAGCAACCGGGTGGAAACCATCCTGAGACGTATCGCCGCAAGGGTGCGTGAACGGAAGTTCCAGGTACGGGTTAATCCCGTGCTGGCGCACTACTTACGGGTAAATCGCATCGAAATTCTGCGCGATCTGGAAGAGGAATACCGGGTGGAACTCCACCTCCTGGACGATCCTCGCCTGCATCGCGAACATTTCGAGGTCACAACCCTGGAAACTGGGCGGGATCTGCTGGCGGCGGTCACGCGATAGCGTGAAAAGGCCTCCAAGCGCCTTGACAATCGCCGCAGGTTTTTGTAAATAAAGAGCTTCGTGCCAAAAAACGAGGAGGGCCCCGGTGTACGCTGTGGTCAAGGTCGCTGGAAAGCAGTTCAAGGTTAAAGCGGACGACGTGATCCGTGTGCCGCTGCTTTCCGAAGAAGTCGGCCATACAGTTGAATTCAATCAGATTCTCTCCACCGGAGAAGGCTCCGACATTACTCTCGGAACGCCCTTCGTGGACGGCGCCAAGGTGAGCGCCGAGGTCCTGGCCCACGGTAAGGACCGCAAGATCCGCGTCTTCAAGATGAAGCGCCGTAAGAACTATCGCCGGACTTTTGGGCATCGGACTCAGTTTACCGAGCTCAAGATCAAGGCCATCAGCTAGGAGGACGGTCATGGCTCATAAAAAAGGCGTCGGCAGCTCCAAGAACGGCCGCGACAGTAACCCTCAGTACCTGGGCGTGAAGCGCTATGCCGGTCAGGCGGTAAGCGCAGGCTCCATCCTCGTTCGCCAGCGCGGCACCAGCATCCTGCCCGGCGAAAATGTGGGAGTCGGCAGCGATTACACGCTCTTCGCGCTGATCGACGGTAAAGTCGACTATTCGCGCAAGGGAAAGAGTCGCCGGGTCTGCAGCATCCTTCCGGCCTAAGCGCCGGTCATCGAAATCTGGGCAGGCCGCATGGCCTGCCCTTTTTTTTGGAGATCATGCCCACGCTCATCGTCATTCCCGCCCGGATGGAAGCCAGCCGCTTTCCAGGAAAGCCTCTGGTGGAAATCGCCGGTCGCTCACTCATTCTCAGGGTCTGCGATCAGGCCGCCAAGGTCGGAGGGGCCGAGCGCCTGCTCGTGGCCACCGATTCCGAGGCAATTCTCCAACATGTGAAGGACGCCGGATACGAGGCCGCCCTGACCTCCAGCCGGCACAGCAGCGGATCCGATCGCGTGGCCGAGGCTGCCGGTGATTGGCAGGGAATGATTCTCAACCTGCAAGGTGACGAGCCCTTGGCCGATCCTGAGCTTTTGGATCGACTCATCGCCAGGATGGAAGCCGAACCATCAATCGACATCGGCACAGTGGGTGTGCCCTTGGTCGCCGGTGAGCTCTTGCTTCAGGATCGGGTGAAAGTCTGCGTGAACAAAGCCGGCCGAGCTTTGGATTTCCGCCGCCTCTACGATTCACCACCTGAGGCGGGCCGGCTCCTGCGCCATGCAGGAGTCTATCTCTACCGTGCTGGCGCATTGGCGGCTTTCTCCAAGGCGCAGCCCTGCGAACGAGAGAAGGCCGAGAGGCTGGAACAGCTTCGAGCTCTGGAGATGGGCCTGATCATGCATGTGGAAGAAGGCGCAGATTGGGCGCCGGGTGTGGATCGACCCGAGGACCTGAAAGTCATTGTAAAACGACTCGAAGAGAGTTAGCTTCTACTTCCGGGCGGCGCAGGCAGCCCGGTTTTTTGTTTCCCCTACAAGCGAGGACGGCGTGGCTCAAAAGGGCAAGACCCAGTTCATTTTCGTAATGGGGGGCGTCGTCAGCTCCCTGGGTAAGGGCATTGCGTCTGCCTCTTTGGGCCTACTGCTGAAGAAGCAGGGCTTGAACGTGACCTTGCTCAAGTTGGATCCCTATCTCAATGTGGATCCCGGCACGATGAATCCCTTCCAGCATGGCGAAGTCTACGTGACAGACGACGGCGCCGAGACCGATTTGGACCTGGGGCACTACGAGCGTTACCTCGACCAGGCCCTGGGCCGCGACAACAACGTGACCGCTGGACAGATCTACGACTCCATTCTCACCAAGGAGCGCCGTGGCGACTTTCTGGGGCGTACGGTCCAGGTTATCCCCCACGTCACCGGCGAGATAAAAAATCGCATCATGCGCTTGGTGGAACGTGATCCGGAACTGGACGTGGTCATCACCGAAGTGGGTGGAACCGTGGGCGACATCGAGGGCCTTCCCTTCCTGGAAGCCATTCGTCAGTTCCCCTTCGATCAGGGCCGCGACAACATTCTCTACATCCATCTCACACTGGTGCCCTGGATTGAAGCGGCCGGTGAGATCAAGACCAAGCCCACCCAACATAGCGTGAACAAGCTGCGCGAAATCGGAATTCAGCCGAGCATTCTACTTTGCCGCACTCAGCGTCCCCTGGACGACGAGGTGAAGGACAAGATCGGCCTGTTCTGCAATGTGACGCCTGAAGAGGTCATCGAGGCGCGGGATGTGGAATCCATCTATGAAGTACCTCTGCGTTTGCATGCGCAGGGTCTGGATCGCCAGGTCATGGAACAATTGGGGCGCGTTTACCAGGAGCCCGACCTTTCCAGCTGGGAAGAAATGGTGCGTGGCATGCTGTCGGCGCCCGAACCCTTGGAGATCGGCGTGGTGGGCAAATATGTGAACCATCACGACAGCTACAAGAGCATCATCGAGGCCTTTATTCATGCGGGCCAGGTCAATGGGGCTCGGGTGAAGATCCGTTGGGTGGATAGTGAGGCGATCACGGATGCCAACGTTGAAGAGCGCCTCGTTGGGCTCGATGGCATTCTCGTACCCGGTGGATTCGGCGTGCGCGGTGTAGAGGGAAAGATCTCGGCTGTCAGACATGCTCGCGAAAACAAGATCCCATTCCTGGGTATCTGTCTGGGTCTGCAGGCTGCGGTCATCGAGTACGCGCGCAACAAGTCCGGCATGCCCGAGGCAGACAGCACGGAATTCAATCCTCAGACACCGGCGCCGGTCATCTGCCTCATGGAGGAACAGAAGGGCCTCAGCCAAATGGGCGGTACCATGCGCCTGGGCTCCTATCCTTGTGAGCTGGCCCAAGGCTCTCTGGCCAGTCGCTGTTATGGAGAGGATCTTATTAAAGAGCGCCATCGCCATCGCTATGAAGTGAACAATCAGTATCGCGAGAAGCTGGAAGCCGCCGGCCTGAAACTGTCGGGTCTTTCCCCCAATGGTGAATTGGTGGAAATGGTGGAACTCTCGGATCATCCATTCTTTGTGGCTTCGCAATTCCATCCCGAACTCAAGAGTCGGCCGGGGCGTCCCCATCCCCTATTCAGGGAATTGGTGGCCGCGGCGCGCAAGCATGCGCGGGCCAAGGTGGAGGCAAAGTGAAACAGTTCGCCATAGGCAGTGCGGAAATTGGAGGGAAGCGGCCTCTGCTCATGGCCGGACCCTGCGTGGTGGAAGGCCGAGGAATGCTAGAGGACTGCGCCGGCTTCCTGGCCGAAACGGCCGCGGAGATAGGCTGGCCATTGGTATTCAAGGCTAGCTTTACGAAAGACAATCGGCTCTCCGACGACAGCTTCTCGAGCATTGGCAGGGAAAAGGCCCTTAGCCTGCTTAGCGAGACCGCCAAGGCAGCCGGACTGCCCTGCATCACCGACATCCATCAGCCCGAGGAGGCGGCCATCGCCGCTGAATTCGTGGACTGTCTGCAGATTCCCGCCTTCCTCTGCCGGCAAAGCTCATTGCTTCGCGCCGCGGGGGCTACGGGCCTGCCGGTGAATCTAAAGAAGGGGCAATTCCTGGCCCCGGAGGATCTGGCCTTCTCGGCCGAGAAGATTGCACGGGCCGGATCGGACAAGGTCATGCTTACCGAGCGGGGAAGCAGTCTGGGTTATCGTGATCTCGTGGTGGACTATCGCAGTTTCGCCGTGATGGCCCGCTCGGGTCGACCGGTGGTTTTCGATCTGACTCACAGCCAGCAACAGCCCGGCGGCAGCGGCGGTTCATCCGGCGGCTCTCGGGAGTTTGTGCGGCCCATGGCGCGTGCGGCCCTGGCTCTTGGCATTCAGGGGCTCTTCATGGAAGTGCATCCGGAGCCCGAAAAGGCCATGAGCGATGCCGCGACACAGCTGCCCTTCCCACAGGCGGGGGAACTCTTGCACGACCTTGCCGAACTTTACAGCGCCATGGAGGCCGGAAATGCACTCCCCTAATTTGGATGCGCAGCTGTCGCGCATCCGCCTGATGATCTTTGACGTGGATGGAGTGCTTACCGATGGCTCTCTGCGCACGCCCCATCGCGGTGGTGGCCGCGTCTTCAACGTTCATGATGGATTCGGATTCTACCTCGCCCGGCAGGCGGGATTGCAACTGGCTATCTGCAGCGGTAAGGACGAAGATGAAATCCGCGATCGCGCCGAAGCCCTGCGTGTTCCCACCCTGCGATTGGGTCGGCTGGACAAGGATGTTGCCGTACGCGAAATTCTCACGGAACTCGATATCGCTCCCGAAGAAGCCATGTTCGTGGGCGACGATCTCTTCGACTTGCCGGGCATGGCTGAAACCGGCTTCGCAGTCGCGCCGGCCGACGCCCGTCCCGAAGTTTGCGAGTACGCCGATTGGGTCTTGAGCCTTCCCGGCGGGCAAGGCGCGGTTCGAGAGGCCATTGAAGGCGTCCTAAAAGCGCGGGGCCAGTGGGACGATCTCGTAGCCCCATTCATGAGGAAAAAGGCATGAGCGAGCCCATGATCGAATCGGGACGCAAGGTCTTCGAGAAGACCGTGGAGGAACTCGCTTCCGTAGGAAAGCGCCTGGGGCCCGAGTTCAGCTCCGCCGCCGCGGCCATCGCCGGATGCGAGGGACGCATCGTGGTGACCGGCATCGGCAAGTCGGGTCACGTGGGACGCAAGATTGCCAGTACCTTCAGTTCCACCGGCACCCCGGCCGTTTTCATTCACGCCACCGAGGCCATGCACGGCGATCTGGGATTCATTCGTCGTGAAGATGTGGTCATTCTCATTTCAAAAAGCGGCGGCAACGAAGAGCTTCGCAGCTGGATACCCTTCCTACTGGACCGAGGTTGCATCACTATTGCCATCACGGGAAACGCGAAGGCTTATTTGGCCCGGGAAGCAAGTATCCTGTTAGATGCTTCAGTGGAAGAAGAGGCCTGTCCCAACAATCTGGCGCCCACCACGAGCAGCACCGCTGCTCTCGTTATGGGCGACGCACTGGCCGTAGCCGTACTCGAGTACCGAGGATTCAGTCCCGACGATTTCCTGCGCCTTCATCCGGGCGGCATTCTGGGCAAGCGTCTCAGCCTTCGCGTGCGGGATCTCATGCATCCCATGGACAGCTTGGCGCGGCTGTCGCCAACTGCGACCCTGCGCGAAGCCATTGGCGTGCTCATCGAAAGCGGCTTGGGAATGGCCTGTGTTTTAGAAGATGACGGCCTTCTCTCAGGCCTGCTCACCGATGGCGACCTGAAGCGTGCGCTGGTGAAGGGAGAGACCCAAGATCTCATGGAGGCTCCCGTGAGCCAGTTTGCCACGGCCGATCCCCGGACCGTACAGGCGGATACCCTGGCCAGCGAGGCCCTTACTCTTATGGAAACGAATCAGCCAGGGCCCATCACGGGTCTGGTGGTGTTGGGGCCTCGAGACCAGGTTTTGGGTCTGCTTCACATCCATGACATACTTCGCGCCGGGCTAAGTGAAAGCTCATAACTATTGATATTTCAATTACTTAGCGCCGAGGCCCTCAGGCTTCCCCATGCCTTCTCCTAACTTCTTGAAATTCCTTATACTTCCTCATAGTTCTGGCATATCGATTGCTTGACAAAGCTTTCGCGCCTTTCTATTCTCCAGCCAAGGAATCGATTGTGTCTCCTAACCTGCTGGGAAAAAAAGAGTTAATCATTGTATTTCCCCTCCGAACTTCGTTTCCCTCGCAAACTGGGCCTTTTGGTTCTTTTTAGCGTCGGATTGGCTGCCTGTGAGAGCCAGGAGTCGCCAGTGATCAGCGAGAGCGGGGAGATTCCGCAGCAGGTTCTTTGGGATTTCAGCACCAGTGAGAGCGATTCCGGCCGTTTGAAGTGGGTGCTCAAGGCCCGTAAGGCACTCTTTTTCGACCACCAGCCACAGGCGCATGGTTCGGACATTCAGCTTCGGGG
>JACNKJ010000095.1 GCA_014382085.1 bacterium | reverse complement strand
CCCGAAGCACCCTTCTTGGAAGAGATCGGAGCGACGCAGATTCTTGCTATGGCCGAAGAAGGTAGCAAGGTCATCCATCCGCGAGCTGTGAAGGCCGGCCTGGCAACGCGCACACCCATTCTCGCCCGCAACACATTCAGCGATGCGCCAGGTACACTCATCCACCATCGGGAGATCAAGGGAGACCTGAAACCCATGGCACTGGCTCATCGCGAGAAGCAGGTACTGCTGGAAATCCGTTCCATGCAGGGTCCGCGCAAGATCGTGCCCGAGCTTCTCGAAGTGGGACGTTTCCGGTTTCTATTGATCAACGATGTCTATCTCGCCGAACGCCTCGCCAAACTCCGCGCCGCATTCGGCAACTTCGAAATGGAAGATGGCTGGGCCACTGCTTCGATCGTTCTAAGTCGCATGGAAGTCAGAGAGGCTCCCGATCTTGAGGAAGCTGAGACCATGCCACCCGCGCCGGGAGTTTGGAGCTATTTACTGAGGGAAGACCATCTCAATTCGGCCCTCGACGTCCTGTTTCAAAGACACGGGTTGGGAAACTAAGTACCAACCCCGCCTCTCTCCTGCCCCCGAACATGTTTTAACTCAGCCCAGAGTTCTCCCCAAAAACTGCAGATTCAAAATTGAGATTTTCTCACTCCTCGAATCCACTCCATTGCAATCCGCTCGGATGGTAGGGGTATGTTTGGGGATCGCCATGAATCGGTAGAGCATTCATTCCAAAGGACAGGGTCATCAAGTGGACCAATCGTGATAGATTGGAGCCTGAGCCAGTTCGCACTCCCCAAAACGCTGAAGGACAGCCTCCCACATTCCCTCCAGGCCCCCTAAGTTGAGTAGAATTCAGACCTTGTAAGCCATTGTATTTTCTTCACCTATTCTGAGACAAAGCCACCGAATACTATTCAGTCCATCCTCACCCCTGCCGATACCTCATAAGGATGGCCAATCTTCCATTAGCCACATAGAGCGATTCATAGAAACAGTGGGGATACTCGCATGGGACGCGCCGGACCCTTCTTCGGAAGAGCCAAGCACCGGGCTAGAAGGCTTTTTAGCCTGAACGCGGCCTTTGCGATCCTATGCCTCCTACTCTCATCGACTCCGGCTTATGTCTTCGCCTCCCAAACCCCTCTCGAATCCGAAATCAAAGCGGCCTTCCTCCTCAATTTCGCAAAACTTGTCATTTGGCCAGACAGTGAATCCGATTCCATGGAAGAGGATTTTCTCATCGGGATCCATGGCGATTCTCAGCTCTTGAAGGTTTGTCGTGAAGGCCTCCAAGGCAAGGCCGTGGGAGCTCTCAAAATCAAGGTCCTGAAAGTAGGAGAGGGCGAGACCTTCGATCTGCCTGTTGGAATGAAGATCCTCTTCATATCAAAAGAGCACAAAATCGACATCGAGAGAACCATCGCTTCGGTGACGGACCGTCCGGTTCTCCTGGTAAGCGATCACGCTGGCTTCGCTCATATGGGTGGAAGCATCGAGCTTGTTCAGGACAAGAACCATATGGGCTTTGAGATTAATCGAGCACAAGAATTCAGAAGTGGAATGAAGATAAATTCCCGGCTTCTGCGAATCGCGCAACAGGTAGTGGATTGAAGGCGTCATGAGATCATGGCGCAAAAAGGAGACTTCCATGTTCAAGGTCAAAGCAGTACTGGCGATGACACTTCTCGCGGCGGTGATAGTTCCACTCGCTGTAGGAGATTCAGGACTGCAGGTCGACCTCCTCGACATGTCACTCGAAGAATTGACGCAGATGGTGTTCACCTCCTCACGCCAGGTCCAGGAGGCCAATGAAACGGCGGCGAAGGTCCATGTCATCACTGCAGAAATGATTGCGGCCAGCGGGGCGCAATCCTTGGATCAGGTACTTCGTCTGATTCCAGGATTTCAGGTGAGAACATGGCTCTGGGGTTTTACGAACACTTCCATTCGGGGAATGGTCGGAGGATCGCCCATCAACGAACGTCTCTTATGGATGGTGGACGGGGTTCCCATCAACGACGTGCGTGACGCCGGCATCTGGACAGATGTCACCGTATTCCCTCTCGAAATGATTGAACGCATTGAAGTGATGTCCGGGCCCCATTCCTCGGTGTACGGCAGCAGCGCTTTCCAGGGCGTTGTAAGCATCTTCACCAAACAAGCTGAAGATCTTTCCGAGGAAGGTGAATTCTCTTTCGCCTACGGCAGGAACAGCACCCGCTCAGCACTAGCCTCAATTCCCTTGATCGGAGACAAATCCTCTTCGGTTCTCGCCGTCCAGAACTATAAAACCGACGAACATCGGATCGTGTCGGATTACTCAGGCAAAGCCGTTACCTGGGTCAGAGGACAAACACGGGTAGGAAAGTTAAAGGCCTATTACGGCGGCAGATCCTTTTCCATGAAGTATCCGTCGATTTTCGCGACGCCCTACGAAAACTATTCCGAGACTCGTAGTGAGATATACGGAAACCTTCAGTATGATCTCGAGATCAATCCCAATCTGTCTCTACTTCTGCTGCCGAGCTATCATTTCTGGCATGACCATTTTTGGGACTTTGGAGATGTCCCGGGCCTTCAATACCATCAGGACTCCTACCGGCTTAGCAACCTGGCCCAGCTGCGTGCGAAGTTCGACGATCGCACGAATCTTACTCTGGCGATCGCCCTGCACAGGGAAGCCTATGAAGGAAATGACTTCCACCCTGATCATAGGGATTTGAGTCTTAATCGAGCAGAAGCCTTCGGCGAATTCGCCATCGAGCTATTCGATTGGTTCAAGGTCGACATTGGTGCCAGTTCGCAGTTCGGCGAAACCGTCTCCACAAAAAAGACTGGCATTCATCCTCGTATCGCCGCATTGACAAAGATCACCGAATCCTTGCGCCTCAGAACCAGTTACTCCACTGGCTACCGCGAACCCTCCTGGTGGCACCGCTACATCAATACGGTCGATGCAGAGGGGAACCCCGATCTCTTCGCGGAAGAATTAAAGGCCTATGAGATAAGTTTGGAATATGACTTCTCGCACGGAAGCGCTTACCTAAGCTATTTCAACCAGAAGGTCGAGCATGGAATGCTCGAGATTTATGACCCCTCCCTCGCAGATCCCGATTATCTCGAGTACGGAATCTTCGGGAAATTCAACCCTGTTCAGGCTGAAGGCGAGTTCGAAATGCAGGGCCTCGATTTCAGCGGAAGTACTGATTGGTTCGATGGTCGTATGAATTTAAAAGCCGGCTACTCATATCTCGATTCAAAACAACCGGACGGCCGCGACACTCCCTACGACGCCAAGCATCGCATCAACGCCTTCGTACAAATTACGCCCAATCGACTTTGGAGCTTTAACTATGGACTCCATGTGGTCGGCAAGACTGTAGACGCGGAACTGGAATATGTTCCGATTGATGTCGAAGAGCCGGATCTTGGCCTGATTGGGCTCAGAGATGTCGACGCCTACATGATTCATCAACTGACCTTGGGAATCAGACCCACGGAAAATTGGGAATTCAAACTGGGTGTCTGGGACATTGGAAATGACGTGTACCAGGAGTATCTGGGAGTCGATCAGCAGGGCGGACTCTGGATGGCCCGAATCGGATACCGTCCATGATCAAGCGCAAGCTAATCAAGCCTTTCCTCCTGAGAGGACCTGGAATCGGTCGTTTTCGGTACAAGCACCGAATGCTTCGGCACAAGATGCAACTCATCACCGCGGCATCCAGCGTTGTGGCCATCCTGATCAGCATGTTGATACTGGTCATCTTCGATTATCACAACACCACTAGGTCTCTCCGCGATAGCTTCACTCGATCGAGCCAGATCGTAGCGGAGAACATTGGAGTCAGCCTACTTTTCGAGGATCAAGATACAGCCTCTGAAGTTCTCCAAACCCTGAGGGCGGACTCCAGGTTCATTGACGCGCAACTTTTCACTTCCGACGAAACTCTGTTTGCAAGCTACGCAATCGATACCGTAGCCAAGGATCGAAGTGTTCTCGGTGCCTGGTTCTCCGAACTCGTCTCCAATGACTTGATCGTGCTAGCCGTGCCCGTGGTTTTTGACGGACAAATTCTTGGGAAGCTAAAAGTAAGAGCAAATATCGGCCAGCGGAGAGATCGTCTAGCCTCGCAGTTTTTAGCACTCCTCCTCATTCTTCCCTTTACGATTTTAGCCTCTTGGCTACTCATCACGCGTACCCTGAATAAGGTAGTAAAACCCCTAGAGGCTCTGGCCGACGCAGCTCGATCGATCACGGAAAACCACAATTTGGCACAAAGGGTGGTCAAAGAATCCGACGACGAAATCGGCGAACTGGTTGAGGCTTTCAACGAAATGCTCGCAGAACTCCAATCGGAAACCGTAGCCAAGGAAAGGGCCGAAGCTGCCAGTGATGCGAAAAGTGATTTCCTGGCTAATATGAGCCATGAAATCCGCACACCCATGAACGGCATTATCGGTATGACCCAACTCCTGAAGGATTCCACACTGCATCCCAAGGAAAAAGACTACGCAAAAACGGCTTATGATTCCTCCCAAATTCTCCTTGGCTTGGTGAATGACATCCTCGACCTCTCGAAAATCGAGGCGGGAAAACTTCTACTTGAACCCATTCATTTCGATTTGCTTGAGCTTCTCGATTCTCTCAGCGGTGTCTTTGGCCGAACCTCTTTTAGCAAGGGCCTGCAATTCCATCTCGACCTGGATCCTCGCATTCCTCGCTACGTGGTAGGCGACCCGGTGCGCGTCAGACAGGTTTTCTACAACCTGATCGGTAACGCCCTCAAGTTCACCGAAAAGGGCAGCATTGAACTGGTGGCGGGACTTTCTCCAGAAGCCGAAGAGGGAGTTATCCAGTTCCGTGTCAAGGACAGTGGAATCGGTATGACACAGGAAGAGGCCGATCGCGTTTTTGAGAAATTCACTCAGGCCGATAACTCGACAACACGCCGATTCGGCGGTACGGGTCTGGGGCTTTCCATCTGTACTCAGCTGATAGAGCTCATGAATGGTTCCATTCGTGTTGAGAGTGAAAAGAACCGGGGCTCAAGTTTCATCATCGAGCTCTCTCTGCCCAAAAGTGATACCGGACACATGTCGCAAGATCCTTTTGCGGCGCTGCTTAAAGGGAAGCGTGTTCTCATCCTGGGCAGAGAGGGCCGATGTCGAGAGATTCTCAGCCGCCAGATGCGTTTCTTAGGGCTTTCACTTCCCGGACTTGAAGGGTTGATTGCGCCGGAGCTCGACGTGCCCATTGAGGACGGTATCGATCCCGATCTTCTGGTCACCTTTGGCGAGTCAGACTACCTGGATGAAGGTAGCAATATCCTTGAGCGTAAGCGGCGAAATCCGGACCTACCCATGATCCATGTTGGTAAAGGTGTTCACTTCGGCAAAGACCTTCCCCAGCACAACGCTATACTCCTTCCGCCTTTGACCCCATTTCGTCTACGCAAGACTCTACTAAAAGCTATGGGATACGACGAAGATGCGATGGGGGAGGAGATCCTACCTCAGGGAAATGTTCGGAAGGGAACTCGTGTGCTGTTGGTGGAGGACAATCCCATCAATCAGGAGCTTGCCCACATTCTACTAGACAAACTCGGCTGCACTACGGAAACCGCCAACAATGGACAGGAGGCCCTCGACGCCCTGGCTCAAACAGAAGTCGATCTAGTCTTCATGGATTGCCAGATGCCGGTAATGGACGGTTACAACGCCAGCCGAGCCATTCGGGAGATGTCCGGATTGAAATCGAAGGTGCCCATTGTCGCCATGACGGCCAATGCCTTGCGTGGTGATCGCGAAAAGTGCCTAAACGCAGGCATGGACGACTACTTGAGCAAGCCAGTGAAGATTGAGGCAATTCGGGACATGGTCATCAAGTGGACGGACAGGGATCAATCCGAACTCGAATTGCTCACGGTCCATCACGATGTTGGACGAGAACCTTCGCGAGACTAAGCAGGAACTTTTCCTCGACCCACTTTCCAATTGCGCCTTCCCCCTGCCATGTCTTAAGCCTCCTCCAACCAATCCTGAAGAATCGCACGTACGCGCAGCGCGTTCTCATCGGCCGTAAACACGGCGAAAACTGTGTGCGCGGAATCCTTCTCCATGAGGGCTCGGGCCAGAACACTCATCTCATCGAGCTTGGCCCATTCACCGGTCTTGCGCAGAATGGGTAGCTCTAGGCGTGTGAGTCGCGGTTCGCTGAAGGCGAGCACGTCCAGAGGCATATCCACCAGCAGTTCCCCGGGGCCAAGTCCGCAGAGTTCGCAAAGCTCAGTCTCCAATGCTTGACGCTCTCGCCCGCCAAGTTTTTCAACAAGCTTGGATCGATCTTCCACCGCGACCTTGCTGGGCACGCTGAAGGCCGTCTTGTAGAGATTGCGATAGAGGATCTTCTCCATGAGATACTCGCTCACCCCGCCCGCCATGCGAATGCGCGTGAGCAATTCGCCGTCGGTCATTTCATACCAGCCCTCAATACCGTTCACCGCCAATTCCATGGCGCGAAGCAGCATGGTCTCGGCGATGCGACTGGTCTTGTGCGCATAGACCGCCGAATACATGTGATCGCGCGCGACGAGCATTTCCTCTATGGCGTCCAGGCCCTTTTCGAGAAGGTAGATGCGCCCATTTTCGGCATCGGGCTTGAGGGTATGAAGGATGCGATAGAGATCGATCTGTCCGTGACTGATGCCGGTGAAATAACTGTCACGAAGCAGGTAGTCTAATTGATCGGCATCGATGGGCCCGTGGATGATGTTCTGCAGAATCGGGTCGGCATGCCGCCCCACCACCAGATCCCCCACCTCTTCCGGGTCCAGGCCGAAGCGCTCGAGCACCTTGGGAACCCAACCCGCACCCGGAAAGGTGTAGCGCGCCTTCCCCGTGATGAGATTGCGTGTGAGTTCCATGTGATCTTCGGGCAGAAGGGTTTCCAGCGCATGACTAAACGGCGTATGCCCCAGGTCGTGAAGCATCCCTGCGGCCTGCGCCAGCCACTTTTGTTCGGGAAGCAGATCGAAGATGCGGGCCATCTCACCGGACACGTGACTCACGCCTATCACGTGATTGGCCCGCGTGTGCACGCCGCCGGGGTAGCTCAGAAAACTCAGGCCCAGCTGCCGGATCCACTGCAACCTTTGTAGCTCCGGCAGGTGAAGCAGTGAAGACTGCAGATCGTTCAACTCGATGAATCCGTGAATGGGATCGTTGATGAACATGCAGGCTCCTTTAGGACTAGACGTCGAAGTACAAGGACAACTCATAGGGATGCGGACGGTTCCGCACCTCGTTGTACTCCTTCTCCATTTTCGTTTCGATCCAGAAGTCTATCAGTTCCTCGGGGAAAACGCCGCCCTCCAACAAGAAATCACGGTCCTCGTTGAGGGCGACCATGGCCTCGCGCAAGCTGGTTGGAAGGCCCCCGATGCGATCCAAATCACTATCGGAAAGCTCATAGATATTCGTGTCGATGGGCCCAAAGCCGAGTTCCGTTGGATCCAACTTGCGACGAATACCGTCGAGCCCCGCCATGAGCTGCGCCGCTATGGCCAGGTAGATATTGCAACTGG
This sequence comes from bacterium, assembly GCA_014382085.1. GTDB lineage: Bacteria > Krumholzibacteriota > Krumholzibacteriia > JACNKJ01 > JACNKJ01 > JACNKJ01. The sequence goes on along the minus strand of JACNKJ010000095.1, from coordinate 3,933 downwards.
CATCCGGCGGACGGAACTCGATGCGCTTAGTGGCCGCGGTGTTCGCGTACTTGGGAATGCGCACCGCCGCGCTGCGATTGGCCAAGCCGAAGAAGGTGCGAACCGGCGCCTCGAAGCCCGGCACCAAACGCTTGTAGCTGTTGGTGCTGGGATTGGTGAAGGCCAGGAGGGCCGGCGCATGCTGCAAAAGCCCGCCAATGTAGTGCAGGGCCGTCTTGCTCAGACCCGCGTAGCCCTTGGCATCCCAGAAGAGGTTCTTATTCCCCTTACGCAGTCGCTGATGGAAATGCATGCCGCTTCCCGCTTCGTTGAAGAGCGGTTTGGGCATGAAGGTAACCGTTTTGTTCGCGCGCGCAGCCACCATCTTGATGATGTACTTGATACGCATGGCGTTGTCGCCCACAAGCGTGAGTGGCGATTCTTCAATCTCGATTTCACTCTGACCCGGCCCGCCGACTTCGTGGTGATGATAGCGTACGGCAATGCCGGCCTTTTCAATTTCGGCAACCATCTCGGCGCGCAAATCGTAGAGCTGGTCGTGAGGTGGAATCGCGTGATATCCGCCCTGGTGCGGAATCTTGTAGCCCAGGTTTTTGCCTTCATCCACCGCCGAATTCCAGTCGGCCTCGGCGCTATCGATTCGATAGAAGGCTTCATTGATCTCGTTCCGGTAGCTCACCGAATCGACAATGTAGAATTCAAACTCGGGCCCCCACTCGCTCTGATCCGCGATACCCATCTCCCGCATCCAGGCCTCGGCGTTGAGCATGATGGCACGAGGATCTTTCCAAAATGCTTTTCGCGTGTCGGCTTCCGCCGGTTGGCAAATGAGGGAAAGGGTCTTTTTCTCCCAGAACGGATCCAGGCTGGCGGTTTTAGGATCGGGAAGCAGCACCATGTCGCCCGCTTCAAGCTTCTTGAAGCCGGGCACACTTGAGCCGTCGAAGGCGACGCCCCGGGTAAACAGGTCTGAGTTCATGCGGCTGCCCGGCAGGCTGATGTGATGCCAGCGGCCGAAGAGATCCACGAACTTGAGGTCGATGACCTCGATACCATTTTTCTTGGCCCAAGGGAGCAGGGCCGTGGACGTTTTTGGCGGCAATTTCATTCCTCCGATGATTCCCGGTTCGACGGAGCATAGTAGCAATCCGGACCCGGGTATCCAAGGGGCCTGGAAACGATTTTATAACAAAGGCTTCGATTGAAGGCGAGGAGCCAGCTGGCTATATTGTAGCCACCCGCCTAGCGGGTGAAAGGTGGAGATCGATGAAGACGATTCCTGAACTCAGCGACTGGGCCCTGGAGCTGATCCGCCTGGCGTCAACGCGCCTTCCCGCGGACATCCGGGAATCCCTGGCCAAAGGACGGGCCAGCGAGGTGGAAAACTCGCCGGCCGCGGCCACACTAGGCACCATTCTCGAGAATATCGACTTGGCCGAGAAGCTTTCCACGCCCATCTGCCAGGATACGGGCACCCCGGTTTTCTACGTGCAACATCCCTGGGATTTTCCCGCCGCACAATTCAAGGCGGCCTTCACCGAAGCCGTGAAGGTGGCAACCACGAAGAACTACCTTCGCCCCAACGCGGTGGATTCCATTACCGGGAAAAATAGTGGCGACAATACCGGCGATCATTTTCCGGCCGTCTACTTCGAGCAGTGGGATCGCGAAGATGAGGTTCGCGTGGATCTCATGCTCAAGGGCGGCGGCAGCGAAAATACCGGCGCCCAGTACGCGCTTCCCCACGCCGGACTCGGCGCGGGGCGAGATTTGGACGGCGTGCGCAAGGTCATCCTGGATGCGGTGGTGAACGCCCAGGGCAAGGGATGCGGCCCCGCAGTGCTGGCCGTCTGTATCGGCGGCGACCGCAGCAGCGGCTATGCTTTGGCCAAAAAGCAAATTCTCAGGCCCCTCGGCGACAAGAATCCCGATCCCGTGCTGGCTGCACTGGAAGATGAAATCACCGAAAAAGCCAACAGCCTGGGCATCGGACCCATGGGATTTGGAGGCATGACCACGGTGCTGGGAACGAAAATCACCTCGGCTCACCGGGTGCCGGCAAGCTTTTTCGTGTCCATCATCTACATGTGTTGGGCGGCCCGGAAACAAGCCATGATCATTCGCGGCGGGGAGGTGAGCTATGATTAAGCTCAAGACACCCATCACCGAGGAAAAGATTCGCAGTCTCAAGGTGGGCGACGTGGTTTCCCTGAGCGGCGTGTTCATTACGGCTCGCGATGCGGCCCACAAGTATATGATCGACGAGTGGCTCGACAAAGAGCCCAGGGGCGAGGACGCCGAACTGAGGGCCATACTCGGCCCGTTGCTCGATGGCGGAGTCATCTACCACTGCGGTCCCGTGGTGCGGCAGGATGAAAAGGGCAAGTGGCATTTCGTCGCCGCCGGCCCCACCACCAGCGCTCGGGAAGAACCCTACCAGCATCGTGTTATCGGACAGTTGGGTGTTCGCGCGGTCATCGGCAAGGGGGGCATGGGAGAAATGACCCTGGACGCCTGCGTCAAACACGGAGCGGTCTATCTGCATGCCGTGGGTGGCGCGGCCAGCCTCATCGCCCAGCAGGTGGTCGAAGTGGAGGATGTCTACAAAACCGAGTTCGGTCTCCCCGAAGCGTTCTGGCGCATCCGAGTGGAAGATTTCCAGTGCGTGGTGACCATGGATAGCCATGGAGAAAGCCTTCACAAGAAGGTTCTCCAGGACAGCCGCAAGCGTTACGAGGAAATTTTCGGAGCCTAGTTATCAGTGTTTTTGAGAAGGCGGGTCCGACAGGGCCCGCCTTTCCCATGGAACCCATGGAGCCCCATCTTGTTGCGCAAAGGAGTCTGGCACAAAGCTGGAATCTGCCTTATAGTGAGCCGCCAGGAGCGCCATGATCTACGACAATATCCTTCAAGTTATCGGTAAGACGCCGGTGGTTCGCCTGAACCGCGTGGGCGCGGGCTTGCCCGTGGAATTCTACGGGAAGTGCGATTTTCTCAACCCCGGCGGCTCGCTGAAAGATCGCGTGGCTCTGCGCATGGTCGAGAACCTGGAAAAGGCGGGCTTGCTGAAGCCGGGCGGCAACATCGTCGAGCCCACCAGCGGCAACACGGGAATTGGTCTGGCCATGGTGGCGGCGGTGAAGGGCTACGGGCTCACCTGCACCATGAGCCAGAAGATCAGCCTGGAAAAAGAAATCCTGCTGAACGCCATGGGAGCTTCGGCCCTGCGGACACCCGATGGCGAACCGCACAGCAGCCCCGAAAGCCAGTTCGGCAAGGCTGTGCAAATCGCCAAGAAAACCGGCGCCGTACTACCCAATCAGTACGAGAACGAGGACAATCCAGACTCCCACTACTACGGCACCGGCGCGGAAATTTGGGAGGACTTCGGCGAGAGCCTCGATGCCGTGGTCATCGGCGTGGGCACTGGCGGCACGCTCATGGGCATCGCGCGCTACCTCAAGGAGAAGAATCCGAACATCCTCGTGGTGGGCGTCGAACCGGAAGATTCCATGCTCGGCGGCAAGCAGGAGGCGCGGCCCTTCAAGACCGAGGGCATCGGCTACGATTTCATTCCCGACATTTTCGACTTCGGAATCATCGACCGACTGGTTACCACCCGCGACCGGGAAACCTTCCACATGGCAAGGCGGCTCATTCGCGAAGAGGGCCTCTTGGTGGGTGGAAGCTCGGGCGCAATAGCCCTGGGCATGCTTGAAGTGGGGCGTGAACTGCCCGCCGGATCGAAGATTCTGGGAGTGCTTCCCGACGGCATCCGCAACTACATGACCAAATTCGTCTCCGACGAGTGGATGCGTGAAAACGGTTTCATGGACGATGAGGACGAGCTTCCCAAGCCTGAAGCCCGAAGTTACACTTCGACCTCATCCGCAAAATCCTAGAAAGGCATCGATGATCTACGAGAACATTCTG
>JACNKJ010000098.1 GCA_014382085.1 bacterium | reverse complement strand
TCCTTGGCTACGGTTTTCGGCACAGGTCTATTCTACTTGAGCACGCGCTTTCTTTGGGCCGACTCGGTGAGTGCCATCCTGGTGGCCATTCTCGTGGGGAAGGCCGCCTGGGATATTATCAAAGATGCCGCTCGCGACCTGGTGGACACCGCTCCCAATGAAGAGAGGATCGCCAAGTATCGAGAATGTGCCCTGCAGATTGACGGTATTGTCGGCGTGACGCGTCTGCGTGGTCGGTACTATTCGCGTCGCGTAGCCCTGGATCTGGATATCCAGGTGGCGGGAACCCTCAGCGTCGACACGGGGCACGATCTGGCTCAAAGGGTCCGTGATCGTCTAATGCATGAATTTCCAGCGGTTTACGACGTCGTTGTCCACGTGGATCCGGCCTCGGAAGCTTTATGACGCCTTTCCTGGTGATTTTCAGTTAAATTTGCTAGAATTATATCCCCAGCAATCCACCCATTCTCGGCTGGAGGCCGTTTTTGTGTGGCAGTCCGTTCATGCTCGGGAGGATTCAATGCGCAGATCTCTCTTCGCGCTCCTGCTCGCGCTCCCCGCTATCTCTATGGCGGCGCCGACGCAGGAGTGGACAGCGACCTACGACGCGGGCGGCAACTATGTCGACGCCGCCACCCAAGCGCTCACGGATCCCGCGGGCAATCTCGTATTGGGTGGAACAAGCCATGACGGAGCAGGCGGCGCGGACATCAACGTGACGCTCTATGATCGCGCCGACGGATCGGTGATCTGGGAAGCTCGCATGCAAGCATACGACCACACTTCCGACATGGCCATCGACGGACTGGCCTGGGACAACGCAGGAGATATCCTCATGGCCGGGCGTCTGCTCGGTTGCGGGACTGGCTGAGACCACGGAGACGACGTCGCTGTCATGAAAGTCAGCGGCGCGACCGGAGAGGTTCTCTGGTCTGAGTTTTGGGGTCCTTCAGATGTTTGGAATGAATCTGCCTTCACCATGGATGTGGATTCCGAGGGCAATCTTCTTGTCGGTGGACGTCGCTATATCGAAATCAATGGCGACGACTTCCTCGTTCTCAAGTTCGATGGCAGCGATGGCAGCGTCCTTTGGGAGTACACGAGAGATGGCTCACCTAGTTTAAACGATCGCGTCTGGGATGTGGTCTGCGACAGCAACGACGACGTCATCGCAACCGGGGTGGCCTATGACAACGATGGCGAAGCCCTTTTCGTTACCTTCAAGCTGGATTCCGACGGCAACTTCCAGTGGGTTCGCGAGGATCCGGGCGCGGTGCAGAACACCACACTCGCCGGCTGGTTGGACGTGGACGCCGAAAACAACGTGGTAATGGTCAATCGCACCTGGGTCAGCGGCGAGGGCTACAATGTGATCATGCGCAAGTATGGGGCGGCCGGCGGCTCGACCTTGTGGAGTTCCGAATACAACGGCGTTGCCAACGGCACCGACGATCCTCGTCACATGTGCCTGGATTCCGACGACAATGTTCTGATTACCGGAGTGTCCAGCGGCGACTACATGACGCTCAAGTGCGACGGCAGCGACGGATCCATCATTTGGAACGCGGACTATGATGGGCCTCCGGGCTGGTACGACATGGCCAATTACGTCTGCGAAGGACCGGGCGGCGAAATTCTCGTTACAGGTTTCAGCGACGGTGGAACCACAGGCTGGGACGTGCTCATTCAGGCCATCGACAGTGAATTGGGCAAGGACCTTTGGACAGTGCGCCACAATGGTTCCGATGATCTCACCGACGAAGGTAGCATGCTGGCCATTTCCGATCAGGGAGATATTTACGTGGTGGGCTATAGCTACTTTTTCGCCACCGATCAGGATCAGCTGGCCATTCGTTATGCTCCCGACAGCACCGATATCCCCGCGGACATCGCGGGAACCAGTCGCTTGAGCGCATGGCCGAATCCTTTCAGCGCCAGCACAACTCTGCGCTTTGCGCTTGAGCAGGACCAGGCTCTGGAAGTCGGTATCTTCGACGTCACTGGCCGCAGAGTTCATACCCTGGCCAAGGGACTGTTCTCCGCCGGTGATCGCGAATTGCTTTGGGATGGTCGCGATGGCGACGGCCGTCAGCTTCCTGTGGGTGTTTACTTCGCAAGATTTTCAAGTGCGAAGGGCGAGTCGGACGCTACAAAGCTTTTGATGCTCAAGTAGCAATCCGGTACTTCGAATTCAAAGCAAGGGCATGGGAGAGGACTTCGGTCCTCTCCTTTTTTATGGGCCAGCTGTTGCGGGGGGCTGGGTGACCCGAGGCTGCGGTTTCGCCGGATCGTCGGCCTGATCTGCCTGTCCCATGAGCACAGCAAGCAGTATGAGTCCGCCAAGGGTGATGGGCGTCGGCAATACTCCAATCCAAAAAGCACCTATGCCGATGCGCCTCCGACGCCGCAATGCCAGCACCAGTGAAGCGAGGGCGAGCACTAGGGCGAGTAGGAAAAAGAACATCACGGTGATTCCCCCGATCCCTGCGGCCGCGAGTCCATCCTGGCCACGGACTGCCCATCGCGGAATGATAAAGGTGGCGATCACGCTGAGAGTGTAGAGGCCGCTGAGAATCCAGATAGGCCGCGAATCTTTCATGTTGCCTCCTCTCTTATACTTTCGCAGTGAATTCCTCTATGGGCAAGATGGAATCACCTATGGTCCTTGATTCATAATCGATTTGAGAGTGATTGACCCCTCCATCCGCCAAGCACTAGAATCGCTTCTCAGGGCTCCAGGAAGGGCGGTGTGGACATGGATCAAGATCCATCGAGGCAACAGGAGCATGAGGCCGGAGATTATTATCCCCGGATCGCCTTCCTGTCCAGCCGACCGCGACATGGCGGATCTCAAGCAATTTTACTGCGACTGTTGCAAGGACACAGGGCGCGAGGTGCTTGGGGACATGGTTTAGCGCCCGGCGAATTCGACCTTCTAAGCCGAGCCCGGCGCGAAGGGAATCCAGCGAGCGCTGTGAAACTCCACGCTTCTCTCCTTGCCTATGGGGGGGCACTCATGCGCCTGCCTCCTTGGCAGCTTGCTCTCCGCATCCTGCGAAGTGCCCCTGGCTATTCTTTTCGGCTATGGCGCTTCCTCCGCATACATAGGGTCGATCTGATCTACGCGGCCGAGAGCCGAGCGGCCTTGTTGGCCTTGGCGGCGGCCAAGCTGGCCGGAGTGCCCATCCTCCTGCATTACCAGGGTGGCGACAGTCGCGAGAATCTCCGCCTAGCGAAGTTGGCCATGCGCCACGCCATTCGAATCGTCACGGTAAGTGAGGCTGTTCGAGACGATCTTCACATACAGCTTCCCACTTTGCCTCGCGAGAAAACCGTCACCGTTCACAACGGCTTACCGGATCTCCCCGCTTGGCCGATTAATTTCCATACAGAGAATTTGGTGTTGCTCTTCGTGGGTCGGCTCAGTCCCCAAAAGGGTGTTCATCATCTGCTCGAAGCTTTGGCATTGTTGTCCCCGAAACTCATCACCCGTGTCACCTTACGAGTGGTCGGAGAGGATCCCGAAGGCAGCTATCTCAGCTTGTTGAAGCAAAGGGCCGTGGATCTGGGGATTGAGAAAAGGATCCACTTCCTGGGCTTTCGTGATGATGTCCACAATCAGATGGGCGAAGCCGATCTCGTTCTCTGTCCTTCCGTGGAAAGGGAGCGGATCGTACTAGGAGGAATAGCCGTACAGGTTACTAGCAAGGAGGGATTCTGCTTGGTCGCCGCAGAAGCTATGCGAGCGGGGCGGCCGGTGATCGCGAGCCGTAGTTTCGGACTCAAGGAAGTTGTCGATGATGGCCGAACTGGAATTTTGGTGCCGCCTGGAAACCCCGACGCTCTCGCCAGAGCCATCGCATTGCTTGCGGACAATAGATCGAAGCGCATCGACATGGGTCGTGAAGGACGAAAACGATTCGAGCAATACTTCACCGATTCGCGGATGCAAGATGCCTTTAGAAGGGAGTTTGCTGCGGCGACGGGAAGAGAACAAGGAGTTGAGCTAAAGTCGAAGTCCGCGACAGCCAGTTAGGGCGGGGTTCGGCCCTGTTGGTAGACAAGTTTGCTATGAAAAAGGACGCGCCCAGTGGACGCGTCCTTCTTGCAGAGTGCTCGTAATGGGTTTTCCTACTTCAGCAGCGTAACCTTGGTGGTGGTCACGGGCCTTCCATCGAGGAGCAACTGGGCCAGGTAGATTCCGCTGGTCAGATTTGATCCGTCGAACTCTAGCTGATGTGCTCCTTGGTCCATCTTTTCGGTCATGGGGCGAGCCACTTCCGCACCCGTGGCGTCGAAGATTCTCAGTTCAGCCAGTCCGCTATGGGGCAGGTTGAAGTTGAAGGTGGTCTTCGGATTGAAGGGATTGGGATGCACCTTTAGGCTGGCTGCGAAAACCGGCGTTTCTTCGGCGTCGGTGATATCTCCGATGGCCACCACTTCGAGATCATCGATGAGAGCTTCTACCAGGCTCCCCGATCCCGTGTCCTCGGCGATGAATCGAAGCTGCATCTGGGAGGTCAAAGTGATGATGCTGCCCAGATCGTCGAATTCGGCCTTCACCCAAGGGTAAGCGCTGTCGGTTACGAGTTCGAGGGTCTGCCAACTTGCGCCGCCGTTGTTCGAAATCTCCACCAAAAAGTCATCGTCGTGGTTGGTCTCGTCGGTGTACCAGCGCCAGTAGGAAAGACCCGCCCAGTTAACGTCACCCAGGTCGAAGATTGGCGAGACCAGTGTGGTCTTTCCGCCGTCCACATCGTTGGTTCCCGCAGTATCGCCGGGATTTGCATTGCCGGTGACGAAGCAAAGTGTACCGGGATCGGAATGATCGTCCTCCGGCTGGTAGCTGGTGCCGACTGGATCCGCTCTAATCCAAACTCCAGTGGTCGCGTCGTCGCCGGGCGCTCCGAGCTGCCAGCCCTGATCCGCTTCACCATCTTCCATAAACACGAAGCTGACGCCGGTTCGGAAGCTGTGCAGGTCGGCGGGGGCTCCATCGGGACTCGTGGTCGTGAAGCCCAGCTGGTCGGCGGCGCTGAGATAGTACTCAATCAGGGAGCCGGGGGACACCGAAGGGATCGTGGCGCCGAACTCATCGGGCTGACCCGTGGCCGCAAGTGTGAGCGAGTTGAAGCTGCCGCCGTTCACGCGGTAGTTCAATTCCAGTGCCGAAAGGTCCAAGGGCTCGGCCGACACGATCTGCGCCGTCAGGGCGAATGGGCCGCTGTCCGCGCTGTTCCCCTGAGGGTCGTGGGCGATAGCTACATGGAAGGGGCGTCCCATGACACCCATAACCGCCGTAGCCGCCCTCACATTTTTGAGCATGAAGGGGAAGTTGTTGGCGCTGGTGCCCACAACATCATTGGCTGTGTGCAGGTAGGGCGAGTAGTTTCCGCTGTCTTCGAAGAAGAAGATGGCGCGGAAACCGTGGGACCAGAATGCCGCGTGATCGCTGCTGCCACCGGTCAGATACCCGTCCACGACAGTGAGCTCGGGCACATAGGCGTCGATAACATCGTAGGCCAGGGCTGTCATGGGCTCGCTGGAAGCATTGTCGATAATGTCCAGATCTTCAGCGTCACCTGAGGCTTTGTAGCAGATCATATCGAGATTGAGCATTCCGACAATGTTCATGCCCGCATCGGCGGCGTCTCCGGCCCAAGCATCCGCGCCTACAAGACCTTCTTCTTCCCCGCTGAAGCAGATGAAGATGATGGTACGCTCGAACTCGATGTCTGCGAGAACGCGAGCCGCTTCAAGCACGGCTACCGAGCCGGTGGCATTGTCGTCGGCACCGGGGGCGTTGTTGTTGCCGTCATAACTGATGGTGTCATAGTGAGCGCCCATGACCACGACTTCGTCCGGGAAGACAGTTCCAGGCTTCACACAGACCACGTTGTCGTTCCAGCTATTGTAGTCGTGAAGCGTGACGTCGGTGTAGCCATATGACAGGAAGGTATCGCGAATCCAAAGGCTGGCCAGATAGCCGCCGTTGTATTCGGAATGGCGCGTGCCGTAATCCTGCAGATGCTGAACCTGAGTCTGTAGGGGCGCCTGGCTGATGTCGGCCAGGGCCGCAACGATGGAGGCATCAACTTCCACTTCGCGGCTGCCGTTTCTGTCATCCACCCAAGGATTGCGCGGAAAGCTCATGGGCTGGCGAGCGATGTGCTCAATGCCCGGCACCATCTTGGGCTGGTCCACAAGCAGCATGGCCGATACCGACATGACGCGATAGTCTTCGCCGCGGTACAGTGTTAGCGCGGAGGGGTGCGGCTCAAGGTGCGCGTACTCGGCTCCACGTTCATGATTGTAGGCCACGAAGTACTCGCGGCTCTTATCGTCCTTGCTCACCAGCACTTCCACCACGACACCGGTATTGATCAAGTGATCAAGCTCGTGATCGTCGATAAAGGCCAGAAAGCCGTCAGGTACTTCAGCCACAAGATAGAGGCCTTCGTCCTGAAGGGCGGGGCCGTCTTCATCGCCGGCCTTGACCAGCGCGAAGGCATCGCCAACGCCGTGAGTATAGTGAGCCATCACTGCCATGGGTGCGAGCAGGAGTAGGCATAGACCGAGTGACAGGGTCAGACGCATGGGGATCTCCCTGGGGTTGAGTTGCGCCGAGTAATAGTAACGAATTGCCCGCCAATTATAGCATCTTTGTCTGAATTGACACAAACATCTTCAACTACCTGAGTAGCACCATCTTCTGCTGGAAACTGCTCTCAGGCGTTCGTAAATGCGCCAAGTAGATGCCAGAGGGCAATTCGCGATCTTCGCTGTCGCGGCCCTCGAAATCCAAGCGATGGTCGCCGGAGGGAAACTCGCCCTGAGCCAAAACCCTTAACTCTCGACCTCGGGCATCGTGAATGCTAAGTCGGATGGGAGTGTTCTCGGTCAAGGAGAAGCGGATTTCGGTGCGAGGGTTGAAGGGATTCGGGAAATTAGAATGCAAGACCGCGAATGCTGGAAGGTCTTCGGGTGCGCCGGTGGGCTCGTCGAGCTGCAATGCCACGGTATGCCAATTCTCCGCGGGCATGGACACTTCCACGTAGTAAATCTTCACGCCGTCCCGCTCGTCAACCTGCACGATGGTCCCATCATTGAGTTGGGGGTTTACCCCGTCGGCGGGCATCACGAATTTGAGCAGGCAGTTTTCGAATGGGATGGGATGTAGGTTCGAAACCAGAGCCACCACGGTGTACTGGGAGCCATTGTTGTAGGGCGAGTAGGATACCAGCACTTCATCGCCGGTCTCGCCCGCGCTGACTGTGGCCTGGGGAATTAGAGTGTCGCCCGACACGCGAATGATGCGATAGGAGCGATCACCGTTGGCGGTTTCGGCCGTAGCCAGATTGAAGGGATGGGAATTGATATCGCCATCATCACGGTGAATGTGACCCCAAAGAGCCATGTCTACGTCTAGGTATGAGAGGTTGATCTGGTAGTCGAAATCCTTGTGATAGAAAAGCACGCGAGTTTCACGATCGGTGGCAGCCAGATCGGCGTTCAGCCAGTTCAACTGGCCTGCGGTGAAGCTGTCGCTGCCGTAGTACTGATAGCGCCAGTCATCGTAGTTGATATAGGATTCCAGTGCTGTGAAGTGAAGCGGACCATAGTCGAAGGAGTAGTTCTGTGTGCGCTCGGGTGCACCCGTGGGCGGGTCGTCGAGGCGGTCCCAGCCGAAGAATCGCCACCAGTTGCGGCGGGAGGTTCCATCGGAGGGCGGAGTAGAATCCCAACCGCCCAGATCGTGGTTGCCGGCGGTGAGATAGAGTGGCACTTCCAATTCGCTCAGTAACTGCTGCGCGCGCGAGTACTGGCGCCACTCCATGTAGTCTTCCAGTTCGCCCTCGTTCACGAGATCGCCGGTGAGCAATACGAATTCGGGATTTAGGAAGTTGATGTCTTTGATCACCTCACGAAGATCCACGGTCTCGGTGCTGTCGCTGGGCTGACTGCCGCTGTCGGAAAACCGCTGGTCGGGCACGTGGGTGTCGGTGATGTGCACGAAGTACCAGTCGTCACGGCGCACCGGAAGAATCCGCACGGCGTTGACGCTGCTGTCCTCGATGATGCCGCCCCAGTCCGTTCGAACCTTAAGGTCATAGAGTTCGAAAACCGGCGGCGTGGGAACGATCACATCCAGGTTCCACCAAAGGGTCGTGGCGTCGTAGACGGCGGATTCGATGGTCAGAGCCAGGGAGTGGGATTCGAAGTTCAATTCCGCTTCCCATCCCGTGGCACCTGCTCCGGTCTGGCATTGAATTTCCAGGGTTTCGCCGGGAAGCACGATGGCGGGAATGTTGAGCAGCGGTTTCTGGATAAGCGTGAGCGTATCACCCAATTCGAAGCCGAACGCTGGTGACGCGACCAGAATAAGTGCCGCCATTGTCGGTATCAGGATTTTACGAAACGCCATGGGGAAGCTCCAATCTACTGAGGAAGCGCTAAATTATAGCATTTTTCAGACGATACGAAAGCTGTGCGAGAAAATGAGTCCAGCAGGGGGAATCTCGGGGAAGGATAGGGCCTCATTGGGAAGAAAGCTCGGGAGGGGAGTTCCGGACCCACAGTTCCTCAGTTTTCACCTTGGCGCAGGACTTGGAAGGCACTATTTTCAAACCGCTTGGAATCAAATTTCATTTCGGTCCTATGCTGGGAATGCCAAACATGAAAATTAGCATACATCGAAACTGGCTCGCCTTCGCGATCTGTCTTTTCGCGTTTTCCGCTTCGGCCGCCCCGAGCATTCAATTGGATCCCACCGTTTTGGATCTGGGGAAGATGCAGCAGAATCAGGTGCTGGAGCGCGACGTTGTGGTACACAATACCGGCGACGAGGCTTTGGAAATCTACGAGCTCAGTACCTCGTGTCCTTGCACCTTTCCCGAGATCATCGATGAAGTTATCGAGCCCGGAGAAATGGGGCTGATTCACGTGACCTTCCAAAGCAAAACCTACCAGGGTGATGTCCACAAGGTCATCGAGGTCTATAGCAACGTTCCCGACGAATCCTATAGGGAAATCGGCATTCGCGTTTACGTGGAAGCGCCGATCTTCGTACATCCCGATGATCGGAAGATTGACTTCGGCGATGTGAGCAACGGCAGCACGCCCACAAACTATGCGAGCTTTCTGAGCGGCGAGGAAGAACTCACAATTGATGTGCTGAAAATCAACGAAGCGCTTTTTGAATGTGAAGTGTTGGCAGCAGAAGATGGCGACGAGTCTGCCAAGCGTCTGGCCGTGACGCTCAAGGCCGGTGCGCAGGCCGGCCCCTTCCGCGAAATCATTCGCGTGGGCAGCAATGCCGTAGGTGCCTCGGAAATCGATCTGGAAATTTTCGGCCGGGTTGAATCGGAGCTCATGGCCGATCCAGATCGAGTCAATTTCCGTATGGTCGCTCCCGGTTCCGAGTTGAGCCACGAGTTGGTCATCCGTAGTGCCGGGCAGGCTTTTACGGTTACCGCCGCCAGCATCGATCTTGCCGGACTGAATGTCGAGATCCTCGAGGCCGGCCCCGGCAATGAGGCCAAGCTGCGGGTCATCGGCAATGCCCTTGGAAAAGACAGTGAAGCCGCCACAAAATCTCGTGGACGCTTGAAGGGAAAACTGAAAATCAGTACCGACCATCCTTCCCAAGGGGAATTGGAAGTTGTCGTGCTCTACATGCTTAGAATCTGAGGATGAAGATGGGTGAGCGGGCCATGAAACGATCCTTTTTCAGCCGTGTAGTGGGGGAAACCCTGCTGCTCGCAGTCCTGACATTGGTGGCGATGGGCCTGTCTTGGCTGGTGCGCACACCGCGCTTTCCTCTCGTGGCCGAGATCAGCGATTACGAGATGGATCTGGACTATCCCGTGTTCGCCGCCCACGACTGCGTGGCTTTCTACGAGGCTGGCACACACCTTTTCATCGACACGCGCAATCTTGCCTCGCCGGCGCCCTACATTCCCGGCGCATTTTCAATAAGTCTGGACTCTTTCGATGAAGACCTTCGCCAAGTCTTTGACTTCATCTATCCCGAGGATGCACTGCTGCTGTATGGGGACGGACGCCTTCAGGCAACCGCTGCCGTGGCCGCGCGTTTCGAAGAACGCGGTTACAAAGTGGAAGGAATCATGCGCGGGGGCATCGAAGCCTGGCACAAGGCGGGCGGAGAATTGAGCGGGGAGGTGTCGCCATGAACGGTCGCGATCGCACTTACTGGGTGCTGGCACTTCTCATCCGCCTTGTCATCGGAGTCACCTTCATCGTGGCCTCATATCACAAGATTCTCCATCCTGATGCCTTCGCACAGTCGGTCTACTACTATCACATGGTGCCGGCATCCCTGCTCCACATCTTCGCCCTCTACCTGCCCTGGTTGGAATTGGTGGCTGGGATTTCCCTCATCATCGGATGCAAAGCCAAAGGCGCGGCCATTCTCACGGCTCTTATGACCTTGGCATTTATCGTAGGATTATCGACGTCCCTAGCACGCAATCTCGACATTTCCTGCGGATGCTTCGGCACCGATGAAGGTCATTCCGTGGGCATGAGCCTTCTGATCCGCGACATCATTATGTTCGGGGCTTTAGGTTTCTTCCTCTGGATCGAACGGCGCAAGGAACTCCTCCGAGCCTGAGTCCTCTACTCCCAGGACAAGTCACCGTACATGGCCGGCGGAGCAAGTGTTTGCGGAAATCGACTCTGCATTGCACGCCGGGTTTCGTAGCAAAGATGACAGGCGTCGGCATATTCCTTCTGCATTTCGAAGCTGAGGTCCCGGGCCAATTCGGCAGGGCCACCTCTTAGAAGTGCGCCCAGTACGGGATCTTCAGCAGGTCGATAGTCTTCGCAAATTTTTGCCAAGGGCTTTTCCGTTACGTTCCCGACACTGAGTCCTTGGCAGACGTGAAGATTTCCCAACGCATCCACGTGAAGGCGTCCTGGATCCTTAAGATTCTCATGAGGGCAATTTCTGAATTCGGTCCAAGGTCGCTTGGGCGCCGCGGGGGCAAGGGTTTCCACGGCGCGGCCGCGATACATCACAGCTGATTCGCCTTCGGGCAACATGCCCTTTCGGCCTTCCGCCTCATTGGGATCTGCAATGCTGATCTTCGCCAGGGGAATGTCCAAGAGCCTTGCAGCCTCTTCAGCATGAGAAATGCGAGTGCGATCCTTTTGGCCTAGGTGAAAGTGGTCACTGCTGATGGATAGGTCGGCCAATGCATCCGCAAAAGGCGAGAGCCAAGCCAGAGCATCTTCCAGAGTCGTCGCCCAATAGGCGTTACTCACCACACCCACGGAAAATCCCATCTCACTGGCGAGCTTCACAGAGTTAACGAGAACGGGATGAAAGAGAAATGGTTCGCCACCCTCGAAATAGACCGACTCCACCCCGCCCATTTCCCGGGCCTCTTCCAGGAGATCACGAATCTGGGCAAAACTCATGGTGCCCCTTTGACGGGGGCTGCCCCACGCGAAACAGTGATCGCACTCATGGGTGCATTGGTAACTGATCAGGAAATGAAGTCCGGAGAGTTTCATCACTCGTCCCTTCCCGCCTGGAATCGTTGGTGCTGCTCGGTCAGGTAGGCATCCCCCGGTGCGAGTTCCAAGGCTCGCTCGATTACTAGGATGGCTTTCTCCGAATCCCCCAGGCGAAAGTGAACTTCGGCGAGGGTGTCGAGGATGTTGCTGTCTTCCGGCTCGAGTTCAGTGGCTCGCGTGGCCCCCTCCATGCGTTCCTT
>JACNKJ010000076.1 GCA_014382085.1 bacterium | reverse complement strand
GCATGAACCGGGAAGGATTATGAGACAAAAAAAGAACTCCCCCTTCGAAAAGGGGGAGTCTTGTGATCTAAGGGATGAATCCTCTCGGATTCTCTCCTAATTGATCTAGAGCAGCGACAGAACGATGCTCGGAGCGGAGTTGGCCTGCGCTAGCATGGCCGTAGCACTCTGCACCAGGATCTGTCCGCGGGTGAAACTCGCAACCTCAGCAGCCATGTCCGTGTCACGGATGACCGACTCGGCAGCGATCAGGTTTTCCTGCGCCACACGAAGGTTGCTCAGACCACTTTCCAGGGTGTTGCCCTGGAATGCGCCCAATTCACCACGCACCGCGTTCACGTCCGCGATGGCCTTGTCGATGATACCAATGGCATCGGTGGCCATGTCGGCATCCAGCACGCTGATCTCCGAGAGGGCCCCGAACTGGTTCGATCCACCAAAGGCGGAGTCGAGACCGCGGCCCAGGCGACGCGTGGACATATCGGCCAAGGAAACCTCGGCAGTCTGTCCGGCGTTGGCGCCGATCTGGAAGGTCAGAGACTGGTTGGATACCTGCACGGTTCCAACGTCAGCACCCGTAACACCACTGTAGTGAACCTGAAGGCCCTGCGCCGGGGTATTGGCCCGACCGGAGAGCACAGCGCCTACGCCAGTGGCCTGATAGGCCGTACTGTCGAAGGTAAAGGTTCCCACAACATCAACACCCGTGTCGCTGGTACCGGCGGCGGCGAAGCCACTCTGGGTACCGTCAACGGCGGCGGTATCGGTGTAGATGGTGTAGTCGGCAGCCGAGCCATAGGCTTCACTGGTGGCGGTGATGTCCGTCCCATCAGTAGTCACTACCAAGCCGGTGATGGCCGTCACATTGTTCATCTTATCGGCGATGGTCTGGGCATTGTCCCCGGCTTCGAGATCAACAGTCACGGTCATGCCGGAGGTGTTGTTCACGATGGTCAGGGTTTCATCAGCAGCAATACCCGTGATGGCAGCCGAGTTGCCCGTCACCACGGCGGCTTTTTCGGCCTGTGTGGTAACGGCGATGGTGTAATCACCCGAAGTGGTCGCGGAGCTTGCACCCACAAACTGGGCCGTACCGTCCAAGACCGTACCGGTGGTTCCGCCGGTACCATTGAGCAGTTTCTTGGTCGCATACTGCGTGTTGTCCGCAATCTGCTGCAAGGTACTCAGGGCATTGTCGATTTCAGCCTGGTCAGCAGCGAGGTCAGCAGCACTGACAACGCCTTCGTTGGCCGCGTGCAGCGCCAGTTCACGCATGCTGTTCAGCAGGGCGTGGACTTCGGTAAGGGCGCCTTCCGCGGTCTGGACCATGGTTGTGGCCAATTCGCTATTCTCGATGGCCTGGTTAAGACCCGTGATCTGGGCACGCATGTTCTCTGAGATAACCAGCCCGGCGGGGTCGTCTCCGGCAGAATTGATCTTCAAGCCAGAGCTCAACCTCTCCAGGGACTTACTCATCTGAGAGTCGTTCCTAGCCAGGAGTCGATGAGCATTAATTGCGGAGATGTTGTTGTTGATTCTGAAGGACATTTAAAGCTTCTCCTTAAGCTTTCCGCCCACAGGGCGGGATTCCAGGAATTCCAGGGACCGCTGGCATCCGTGCCTTTGCGGTTGAAAGCGGTATCGGATGGAATCCACGTATCTTTAAGTATATTTTGGACTTGCGCGATCCGGCTGGACGCGATTGGACAATCTGGGAAAGCTTAGGAAATGGAAATCACTTCTGAGGTGCGATAGCCTCGAAAATAAATCAGACCTTTTCTTCTAGATTAGCTCCGTTCACTTCGGTTTTCGATTCATGGGCTTCACCTTCCCAAGCTCTTCGGGCTTGGGCATCTTCTGATCGAGGGCGGCATTTTGATTGGCTTCCTGGATCGACTTATAGATTTCCTCTCGGTAGACGGGAATCTCCTTGGGCGCTTCAATACCCAGTTGCACCGTGTCGCCTCTGACATCGACCACGGTGAGCCTCACGTTGTTTCCAATCATGATTCTCTGGTCGCGCTTCCTGCTTAATACCAGCACGTCGGCTCCTTCCTGTGTGCTTGGTGATTTCCCTATCAGCCGACCTTGAGTCCGCTTCCTTCAATCCGAACTTCCTCACTATCATCCGCCATGGAAGACAGAGTTTCATGTGTGGTGTAGGAACCACGCTCCAAGATAACCTGCATGGCCTTGCGCGATTTCACATTGACCACGATGGGACCCAAGAGATTGCCGGTCGTATTGGTGAACTTGCCGCGCCAGGTGCAGAGCACGAAAACAGCCTGATCCTCATCATTCTCAACCTTGAGCGCTTCACGTGTGGGCGAGAGCAGAGAGAAGTCGAAATCCCTGCGGAAATTCCGCGGATCGCTGATGAGGAAGTTGATGCCGGGCTCTTCCGTACTGATGAGAGCCTTGAAAGCATGCTCCTCTTCAAAATCCAGAATGAGGAAATGCGTCAGGTGGGGCATGCCCACCAGGCCCAGGGGGAGAAGGAGCAGATCCTCTTCCGTGTACTGGATGTCCCCGAAGATTGTATCCTTGATGATCATTCGGCCTACCTCTCTACTATAGGAAGTTCGCCAGCGTGAGCTGGTAGATGTTTGAAGCCAACATCAGAGATGCCTGATAACTGGCTTCGGCGTTCTGATAAAGCATGAGTGTTTCGCTGAGATCCGCGTCACCGAGCTGAGAAAGGGTGTCGGTGAGATTGAGATTCTTCACCTCTAAAGTGGTCTTGGCCCCTTCGGCCATGGCCAGGCGACTGCCAACGGCACCGTGAACGTCGGTGATGTGCTTCTGCACGGCTTCGATTTCCGACAGCAAACTTTGAACCGTTTGCTGGTCCCCACTTTCAACCGCCTCCCTCAATTCGAAAAGAACTTCGAGAGGACGCATAGGCACGCCCTTACCTTCGAGGCCCATGAGCGAAGCGGTGAAGTCGTCTTCAAAGCCTTTGATCTCGAAAGGTGTGAAGCTATCGGAGGTGATCGCCAAGCGATTGCCCGAAGGCGAGATCTCCACTCGAAGATCAGGGAACTCGCCTTCTATGAGATTGATGATATCCCCCACCGATTCCGCCAAAGAAAGGTCGAGTTCATCGAAAAGCGCGTCGTAGCCCACGGCAACCTGGATTTTCCCCAGAGTGAGGTTCATACCCATCAGATCTTCGAGGAGTGTTTCCTCGGAAATTGCAGGATCCAGATCACGGCTAATGAGATGCCCGGAATTATGAGTACCGTCGATCCCCAAAGCTTGGGCCGTGAGACCGCCTTGCAGGTCTTCCACGGTGATGGGTCCGGTGCCCTCGATCAGAAGGTTTCTGCCCTCGTTAATCTCCACGGTCATTCCCGGGAAAGCGCTTTGGATGGCGTCTCTCAAATCGCCCATGCTGCGCAAACCGCTAAGGTCCAAACTCACGCTGGTTCCAGCACCGTCGGTGATGCGAATCATGCCGAGTTCGGCACCCTTGCCGTCAAACAGTTGCGTAATTTCAGTATCCCAGGTGAGCTTGGCATCCCAGTCTTGCGTACCATCCATGAAGGGGAGTTCCCCGCCGAATAGCGTTTCGCCCGACACGTTGTAATCCAGAGACAGACCCGTGCTGATGGAGGTCGAAAGAACCTGATCGTCGCCGCGATAGCCGATACCACCCTCGTACATGTCGAAGGGCGTGGCCTGGGTACGGCTGCCGCCGAAGAGATAAGAATTACCGATGCGCGTATTGCCCAACTCGAGAATTTGGTCGATGGCGCTGTTGAGCGATTCGAGTATACCCTCCAGTTCCATTTCCAAGGATCCATCAGCCGCGGTTAAGGCCAGCTCTCTTACGGATCGAAAGTTTTCTCCCAGACTTGCCAGGGAAGTATCCGCAGCGATCAGCCACCGATAGGCTGTATCCGAATTGCTCTGATACTGTTCGTTCTGGCTAATGAGACCGCGCAACTGAACCATGCGCTGTGCCCCTGCAGGATCGTCGCTGGGCCGAGTGATGCGCCGGCTGATATCCAAACCCGCCATTCGCTCATAGGCGCGAGATGCGCCGGTCATGAGCTGACGATTCAGCATGGCATGGGTTACTCGCATAGTCCTCCTTAGACCGTCGCCAGGATGGAATCAAGAAGGGAGTCGGCCACGGCAATGACGCGGGAAGAAGCCTGGAAGGCCGCCTGCACCATCATCATGTTGGCGAGTTCCTCATCGAGACTGACACCTGACACGGACTCGAGACGGTCCTGCACACCTTCCTTGAAGCGCAGGGAAGAATCGAAGAGCTGTCTGCTCGTGGCGCTCTTGGCGCCCAGGGTACCGATGGTTGCGGCGTAGTAATCTTCAAGGGTGTCGCTGCCTCCATCGTTCATGCTTTCGAAGTGCAGATCGAACATGGCTTCGGCGATGCTCCTTCCATCGGACAAGGTGCCCGATGTGGAGAGCAGTTCGGGGTTCTGATCCAGAACCTCGTTCACGCTAATGGTCGAGGCGTCGCTGCCCGTGAACAGATCCACGCCACCACCAGAGGCGCCACCTGCATCCTGATGGATGGCATTGGCCTTTTCGATGATGGCAGCCGCCAAGGTGTCGAGCCTGTCCAGCAATTCCGGGATGCGTTCATTGAGAATCTCCAAGTGCCCCCGAATGCTGCCCGAGGGGAAATCCACGGCCTGAGATTCACCTGCAACGTGTATGCTGGCCACGGCTGTACGACCCGAACCGCGCTCGTATGATACGCTGAGCTCGGTTGCCGTATTGCCCTGCACCAGAGTTCTCGTGCCGATCTGAACGGTTGCCACGCCGCTTTCGGCCTGGCTCCACTCGGCTCCCGTGATGGCAGAAAGTTCGAAGAGCGCGGACTGTTGCGCGTCGAGAATGTTGCCCCGCGCGCTCTCCGAAAGAGGTGACCCCACGAGTTCGCTGTTGTAACGAGCAATCTCCTGCATCAAGCCATTGGCCTGGGTGACCGCCACATCCACTTCATTCTCCAAAAGCTGACTTTGGTAGACCATCTCGGAATCGCGATCATTGAACCGGCGAACGAGCATGCGTCCCGACTCGAGAATCAGCGAGCGGATGTCGCCTGAACCATCGCCGTTTTCAGGATTGAGAGCATCCTGCCAAGAGTCCAGGAATGAGGTGATGGAATCGCCCAAATTGGTCTCACCCAAAATGTCGTCCACGGGTTCGGCAAAAGTGAGCTCGAGCATGTCATAGCCTGAGACAAGAGCGTACTGCTCCCCCAGCTCTGCTTCAGCTCTACCCAGTCGGCTGACCATGAACTGATCGGTCACCCGCTGAACGCCGAGCACTTCCACGCCGTCGCCACTGGGCCATCCCATGTTGCCGAGTATGGTTCGCGCGCCCATGAGGACTCGCTGCCGACTGTAGCCCGGCGTTGAGGCGTTGGACACATTGTGGTTCAGGATCTGAAGCGCGGACTGCTGGACAAATAGCGCGTTCTTTCCTGTTTCGATGATTCCGAAGAGTCCGGACATTGCCTTCTCCTCTTAAGCCCGCATGGACAGGAGCTTGCCGCTGGCCCCGTCCTCGCCGGGCCGGTCCGCAGTTTCGCCAACGAGATCGGCCAGGATGCGGAAATCTCCCCGCAGTAGATCCAAGCCATGCTCGGCGAGAGCGCGATTACGGTCGTTTATGATGCGGATGTCGCGACCAAGCCTGCTGATTCCATCTAGTTTCTCCCGCAGCGGCTGGGTCAGGTCATCCGCGTAAATCTTGAGTAGTTCCTCCATACCCGAATCCGGGCGAAGGCCTGCTTCGAGTAGCAAACGCCCGGCGAGTTTCAATCTGCGCAAGCCGGCCTGCCTGCCGAATTCCACGCATTCCAAATTCGCCTGCATGGCCTCACCGATTTCCACAGCGTCTTGGTTCCGCAGGGCGATCAAATGTCGATCCATGGCGAGCAAGAGCCGGCCATAGCAGCGAATTTCTTCCTGAAGCAGCCCATCTAGTTCTCTCAAGGCTGTCGGATCATTTTTCATGGCTCACCCCTGCTTTCTCGAATTGCTTCATGAGCATGTCGGCCAGACCCAGTCCTCGCCCGCTCTGGGAAATGTGCTTAGCGAATTCTGCATCCAACATGTTCTCGTAGATCTCCATTCCCGGGCCCTTCATATCGGGATCTCCTTCGGGTACCGTGCGCCGCATGCTTGCTAAAAGCTGGCGAAGAAACAGCGCTTCAAAATCTTGGGCCGCTTCCTTGAGAGCATCGTTGCCGGGTGCCTGGGGAAGACTGCCGGGTCTGCGCAGTTTTGTTTTCAGCGAGCTAAGTTGCTGAAAGCTGGTACCCGTACTTTCGAGACTCTTCATCGCGCTCCTACATGATCAGCAGTTCGGCTTCAAGCGCGCCGGCTGCCTTGAGGGCTTGGAATATTGAAATCATGTCGCGGGGGCTCACACCTAACTCGTTTAAGGCCTGAGCAACCTTCTCTACCGTGTTGCCGTCTTCGACCATGGCCAGCTGACCCGAAGAATCCTGTACGTTGGTGGACACATCGGGAACCAGCAGGCTGCGACCCTGGCCGAAGGGCGCCGGTTGGCTGGCCGTCATGCCTGTTTTAATTTCCACATTGAGATTTCCATGGGCGATGGCCACGTCTTTAATGGTCACGTGCTGGCCTACAACCACCGTCCCGGTGCGCTCGTTGATGACCACACGCGCCGCCCTATCGGTGGCGACTTCAAGATTCTCGAGCGCGCTTATGAAACCAATACTGTTGTGTGCATATTCCTTGGGGATCCAAATCGATATGCGCGAGGCATCGCGCGCCTCCGCCAAGCCTTCGCCCAAGCGCTCATTCACCTTGTTGGCCAAATTGGACGCCGTGGTGAAATCAGGGCTGTAAAGCATAAGGTCCACGCGATTGTCGCGGATGTACTGGCCGGGGAAATCACGGCTCAGGGTCGCACCCGCGGGAATACGCCCCACGTTGCTGTTGTTTTTGCGCGAGGAATTGCCCTCGCCGCCTTCCACGTTATAGCCACCAATGCTCATGGGTCCTTGGGCAACCCCGTACTGCTCGCCATCGGATTCGCGAAGTAGGGGTGTCATGAGCAGAATGCCGCCCTCGAGGCTGGTGGCGTCGCCAACACTGGACACGGTGACGTCCAATTGTCCGCCGGCGCGACTTCCGGGAGCCAAATGAGCGGTAACCATGACGGCGGCCACGTTCTTCATTCGGATCTCTTCAGCATTTAGGGTGATACCAAATTTCTCCATCATGCCCGCCACCGAGTGCGTGGTGAATCCGGTACGCTTACCATCACCGGTTCCACCAAGACCCACAACAAGGCCATAGCCGATGAGATGGTCGCCTTGCAATCCGTTCACCCTTGCGATGTCCTTAATGCGCGAAGCCGCGGCGCCAGGTGCAATGATCCCCAGGATAAAGAGCGAAGCCAAAGCGATGAGTAGAATCTTCCGCATAGTCATCCTTTAGAATATCCAATCGACGATTTTGGTGATGACGCCCGGACGATGCCCTTGGGCGATTTCTCCAGTGCCCTCATAAACGATAACCGCATCGGCAATGGCGCTGGAGATGATGGTGTTATCCGGACCGATATCCCGTCCACGAATGAGACCCGTCACGAGCATCTTGTCCTCTTCGCCGTTTCGCTTCACCGAGCGGGTGCCTTCGATTCGATATTGCTCGCCTGGAATCACCTCGACTATCCGAACGCTCATGGTCGCGGTTAGCTGACCCTTGCGGCTGGTGTTGCCCTTGCCTTCGAAAGCATTTTCGCTGGTCAAACCCCAAAGAGAGATGAAATCCAGTAAGCCTTCACCGGGGCCTCCGCCGATTTCCGTCTTGTTTTCGGTGCCCGTTTGAGCATCGCTGCTGGCGGCAGAGCTCTCGAAGATCTGCACAGTCAGGATGTCCCCCACCCGATGAGCACGCTGGTTGGAGTAGAGACTGCCTCCACCCGAATCCCAGAGAGAGGCGGCATTGACCGTAACCACAAAGGCAATGGTGCAAACAATCACGAACAGAGGCCGATTCATGAGGACTCCTCTTCCAGATTCACGTAGCTGGGGGAAACACGCCCCTCGCCGGTAACGCGATAACGATGCAGTTCGCCACTGTCCATATGACGCACGGACACGCGCTCTCCAAGAACGCCGTCAGCCTGAGCCACACCCATGATCGTGACGGTGACGGAACCTCGGCTTAGATGGATTTCAACTTCCCGGCCCTCGCGAACGAGTAGTCCGGCTCTAAGATTGCGAGTAGTGAGGGGGCTTCCCTTTTCGATGTTCCGCTTGCAAACAGCATCCTGAAGAACTTCCGAATCCAGGGGATCGCCATCCAGGAAAAAGTCGTCATGTTCAGCGTATTCCCAACTCACCAGACTTTCACCTTCCTTAAGATCTTTGGAGGCCACGGCGACACTCACCGGCTTACTGCAGTGAAATCGCAGCAATACATTTTCATAGAAACCCTTGGAGTCTTCGATCTGAAGCGATGCGCTTCGGTTACGAAAGCCGGGCTTTCCCCGCAGATCCAAATTCCAACGAATGCGTGAATCAGATAGACTTACGCTTTCGACCCATCCCTTGATTTCACCTTCCAGTCGAAGGCCATCTTTCTCAAGGAGATCCGACAGTCGTTTCTCAACGCTATCCTGTAGAGGAGCCAGCGAAAGAGTTAAGGCCGGCGTTTCAATTCGAAGAGTCTCGGGACCTTCTAAATCCCCACGCCAACCCATATCCCAAAGACGACGCTGCAGTCGTGCGCGACTCATGTTTATTGCGCCACCAGGCTTTGGCGCGTCACAAATGATTCGCTCTGCGTTGGGCGCCTGAGAGCCTTCATGAAGCAGATCGCTAAGGCGAACCTCGCGACTTTCACAGACGTGCCGATCCTTAAGCTGAAGACTCTCGCCAAGAGCCGTCATCGCTAGGCAGCTAGTGAGCAGCAGTAGTGTGATCCGCTTCATGACCTATCTCTTGAGTCCGCCCGCAACAGCGAGCATGTCTTCGGATGTCTGGATGGATTTGGAGTTCAATTCGTAGGCGCGCTGGGCTTCGATAAGGCGAATCATTTCCTCAACCACGCTCACGTTACTGGTTTCCAGAATTCCCGATTCGATGGATCCGTAACCGTCGCGGCCCGCAGTGCCCTCCTGCGCGTCACCGCTGGATTCGGTAGCGAGGAAAAGGTTGTTTCCCATGGCTTTGAGCCCCGCAGGATTGGCAAAGCGATAAAGATCGATGCTGCCAAGTTCCTGAGCCGTTTCTTCGCCGGCCACCTTCACGCTGAATTCGCCTTCGCGTCCGATAGCGACTTCCGTGGCTCCTTCGGGCAATTCAAAACCCGGTGCTACGGCCAAGCCTCCGGAGGTGGTCACCTGACCCTCGCTACTCAGGGCAAAAGAACCGTCGCGTGTATAGGCGTAGCTGCCATCGGGCATTTCCACGCGAAAAAAACCGTCACCGTTGACGGCCATGTCCAGGGCATTACCCGTTACCTGAGTGGGCCCCTGGGTAAAGATCTGTTTGATGTCTGCCAGGCGTACGCCATGCCCAACCTGGATGGGCTTCAGGTCGCCGCCGGCCGCCTGGCTTGCGTTGGGCTGGACCACCTGATAGAGCAGATCCTGAAACTCAACGCGACCACGCTTAAAACCTGTGGTGTTTACGTTGGCAAGATTGTGGGCGATGGTATCCACGAAAATCTGTTGGGCCCGCATGCCGCTGGCGGATGTGGAAAGTGCTCTCATCATAGGCGGGTCATCTCCCTTTCAAATTTGTCTAGCGGATGGATCCGACGCGATTGACGGCGATCTGCAATGTCTCGTCGGCGGCATGGGCCGCCTTCTGGTTCAACTCGTAGACCCGAAAGGCCTGGATCATGTTCACCATTTCTCGAATGGGATCCACGTTGGAGCCTTCCAGGAAGCCTGAAGCCACCTGAATTTCTCCGACTTCCAATTCCTCGGTGCCGCCTTCGGCCCGGAAAAGATTTTCACCGTCCCGAAAAAGCCGCGTGCCCTCTCCCAGACCCACGATGCTCAACTGTCCTGCTGGGTTTTCACCGTTCAAGATGGTTCCGTCAGGAAGGATGCTGGGTATGTCGGAGAGTTGAACGCTGCCCCCATCCACCATCACGGGATAACCCGAACTGTGAATAAGCACGCCCTGGGAATCGAGGGTGAAGGAACCATCTCGTGTAAGTCTTGGGCCTTCGGGGGATTGAACCTGGAAAAAACCCTTGCCGGAAAGCGCAGCGTCCAGAGGATTACCGGTGGCATTGAGAGCGCCTCCACCCAAATGGGGAGCGCCTTCCACGACCAGATCACGTGCAGGTAGCTGAGTTGCCTGACCGGGCGCCATGGGCGTGGGACGTTCCATGGCGGTAACGTGCGCCAGCTCCCGACGGAAGCCTGGAGTGTTTGCGTTTGCCAGGTTGTTTGCGGTCACCTCATGGCGACGCAGGTTCACCTGCATGCCCTGACGGCTGCTATCCAGTGCCTTAATCATTTGCTTCTCCCTGAATGGCCCCTCTCCCGAAGGGGCCAGACAGGTGTCGACAAACAATTTTCATACCACGAGTAAAAAAAAGCTAAAGGTCTGGAAAGTGTTATGGGGCAATAAATAACGGGATGGCTCTCTTTTGAAGAAGGGCCATCCCGCTAGCAGGAGGGGTAATTGTTTCCTCGTAGAGGCCGGCTCAGCCTAGGAGCAATTCGCTGCCTTTACGAATATCGAGGATCTTGTCCAGGTGCATAATGCGGAAGGTTTTTTCCACATGAGGTTGTAGATTTGACAGGGACAGTCGCTGGTCACGAGTCTGGAGGCGGTCGTTGAAATTCACCAGGAATCCCAGACCGGCGCTGTCGATGTAGGTTAGGTCTTTAAGGTCGAGAACAACCTGGTCGGCGCCGCCGAGGCAGGATTCCGCCTTTTTCTGAAGTGTGGGGAGCGAAAACACCTCGATTTCACCCCGGACTTCCAAGATAACCGTGTCGTGACGCTCACTCTTTCTAATTTCCATACTCGTCGTCCACCTTGACGTCTGGTTCTACACGCATTTGAAGGCTAGGAGTGTCAGATCGTCCGCCCAAGGTTCCTTGCCGCGGAAACTATCGAGATCCTCAAGAATCCCTCCTAGCAATTCCTCTACCGGTTCTTCCCGTTTTTCCGTGAGACTTTCTTTGAGGCGATCGGAGCCATAGCGCTCACGCTTTTCTGAACGCGCGTCAGTAGCGCCATCCGAATAGAGTAAAAACAGATCGCCCTCTTCTAATTCGAAGGATTTTTCCAGATAAGTCTCATTCGCTCGAAGACCCAGGGGCAAGCCCTCACCAGCCTCCAATGTTTCGAAATTCTTGCCGCGCTTCATATAGAGAATTGGCTCGTGACCGGCCGTCGCCATTGACACTTCTTTCCCGTCCTGGCTGAAAACAAGGCAACAAGCGGTAATAAAGGACCCTTCCATTCCATCATCGGTCAGGAAACGGTTGATGGTTTCCAATAGCTCCGAGGGACCCTTGCCGAGTTGGGCCTGACTGCGCAGAAGCGAGCGAAGTCCGCTCATGTGCAAGGCTGCAGGAATACCCTTGCCAGAAACATCGGCCACAAAAGCCAGTGTATTTCCGTCGGGCAGACCGATCACGTCGTAGTAGTCGCCACCCACGGACTGGGCTGGAATGCTAAGCCCAGCCATTTGGAGATGCTCGGTATCGGGCAAAGTGTCGGGAAGCAGGCGCTCCTGAATCTTCTTGGCCACTTCCAACTGCTCGGCCGTGCGCTGCCGTTTCACGTCTTCAACATGATCCAAGGCCTTTTGAAGAGCCTGTGCCCCGAAGAGAACGCAGGAATCCAAGAGTTGGGTACGGATCATGTCCATATCCATCTTCTGACCGGAGATCATGATCATTTCTGCATGATATTGACCTTTCAGGGGAACGGGCACCGAGAAGATCGTGGTCAGAGAATATGAGCCTGTAATCTCATGATCTA
>JACNKJ010000197.1 GCA_014382085.1 bacterium | reverse complement strand
ATCTTTCAACTCATAATCACGAATTTTCTTACGTAGAGTCGGGCGACTCACCCCCAGAATTTCGCAGGCTCGACCGAAATTCCAATTCACGTCATCCAGCACTCGGGCGATATGCCTGGCCTCCACATCCTTGAGGCTGAGACTGCCTGGGTCGCCAGCGGGTAGCGCCTCAGGTACATCCATCTGAAGCATCTCTCCCGAACTTGCCATATGGCCTGCCAGCACACGGTTCTCCAGTTCGCGAACATTGCCGGGCCAGTTGTAGGCGAGGAGTTGCTCGATGAGATTTTCGGGTACTCGATTCACGCGTCGGTGAAGTTGGCGATTGAAGCGGGAAAGAAAGTGCTCCACGAGAATTGGGATGTCCTCGCGACGTTCCCGCAAGGGCGGCACGGTGATTTCGAGCACCCGCAGACGGAAGTACAGGTCTTCGCGAAAATCACCGGCGGACACCATGGCCATAAGATCACGATGAGTGGCTACCACGAGGGTGGCGCGGAAGGGCAAAGCCCGTCCGCCTCCCACTCGCTCGAACTCGCGCTCCTGAACCACACGCAAGAGCTTGGCCTGGAGCTCCAATGACAGATCGCCGATCTCATCCAGAAAGAGCAGTCCTTGACCGGCGAGTTCCAGTCGGCCCAAGCGTCGCTGCGAAGCGCCGGTGAATGCGCCGCGTTCGTGTCCGAAGAGTTCGCTTTCCAGGAGTGTCGGAACCAGAGCGCTGCAGTTCACGGCAACGAAGGGTTCTTCGGGAGCCAAGTTACGATGGATGGCTCGCGCCACCAGTTCCTTGCCCGTGCCGCTCTCACCGCGAATGAGCACGCCCGCGCTGCCGCGGCTGGCGCGACCGATGGCCTTGTGAAGCTCCAGCACTGCGCGGCTACGACCGACGATGCGATGGGGATCATCTCCGGCCGCGCTTTCGGCTTCCAAGGTGGAGCGCTGCTCTTCGACCAATTGCGCCAGGGCACGGTCGAGCACGCGGTCCAGCTCGTCGGCTCCCACCGGTTTGTGAACGTAGTCGAAGGCGCCCAGGCGAATGGCCTCGCTGGCGCGCTCCATATCCTGATGCCCCGTGATCATGATCACCTTGGCGCTACCGGCCTCGCCCTCGTGCTCTCGAAGCAGGTCCATGCCTTCACCGTCGGGCAGCATGAGATCGAGAATCACCAGGTCGGGATCTTCACGGTCCCAAAGATCGCGGCCGTCGGCCAGGTTGCCGGCCGAATGCACTGCCAAGCCCCGCCCCTTAAGGTGAAGTTCCAGGCTCCGGCGCACGGCGGCATCGTCATCTATGATAAGTATCTCTGGCATGCAAGAAACTTACACTATTCAAGCCAATACTGTAAGGATTTTTCCATTTATTCGGACCGGGTTTTCGGTGTAAGGTGTGGGCCTACCTGAGGAGGAAGCCATGAAGCGATTTGCCACTTTAATCCTAGTTGCCCTGGGCCTGGCAGCCTGCGGCGGGCAGTACGACTTCACGCTCACGAGCACCGCGTTCACGGAGGGCAACTCGATCCCCACACGTCATGCCTGCGACGGCGAGAACTTGTCGCCCGCACTCAACTGGACCGATCCACCCGCGGGCACCAAGAGTTTCGCCATGATCATGGATGATCCCGATGCGCCCATGGGCACCTGGGATCACTGGTTGCTCTTCGATCTCGACCCCGAGCTACGCGGCCTCCCCGAAGCCGCGGGCAACGATCCCGAGGGAGAGGACTTCCAGGGCATAGCCGGCAACAACAGCTGGAACGTTCTACGCTACGGCGGTCCCTGTCCTCCGGGCGGCGTCCATCGCTACTTCTTCAAGTTCTATGCGCTCAACACCCTGCTCGGCCTGGAGGCCGGCGTGGACAAGGCCACACTCATGGAAGCCATGTCGGGCCACATCGTTGCCGAAACCGTGTTGATGGGAACCTACGAAATCATCGAGTAAGCGGAAGGTAGATGCGGGCCACCGTGCCGCGACCTTCTTCGCTGTTAACTTCCAAACGCCCGCCATGTGCCTCCACGCACTTGCGGGCGTTGCTCATTCCAAGGCCGGTACCTTCTTCCCGCGTGGTGAAAAACGGATTAAAAAGTCGCTTGAGCTGCCGCTCACTCATTCCGCGACCCTGGTCGGTCACTTGTAATAGTGTTGCAGAACCTTCGGTCTCGGCCTTGAGGCGGACGCGGCCTCCCTTCTGTGAAGCCTGCAGCGCATTGGCAGCAAGATTCACCAAAGCCCTCAAGAGTATCTCGGGATCGGCGTCCAGGGCGGCGCTGCCCTCCTCTACGATCAACTCCACCTTCGCATCGCCCGCCTCGCCCCGCAGTTGTTCAGCGCAACTTTGCAACAATGTCCGGGCGTCCAAGTTTTTGCGATTCAGTTCAACGGGACGGCTATAGTCGAGCAGTTCATCGAGCATGCGCTCCAGGCGATCTCCCTGGGCCCGCGCAATGGCAAGCTGTTCGCGCTCGATCTCGCTGAGATCCTTCCGCCTCGCCAATGCGCTGAGATTCATTTTCAATGCCGAAAGTGGATTGCGCATTTCGTGCACTACGCCCGCGGCCAGACGGCCCACCGCAGCCAAGCGCTCGGCGTGAAGGAGTTCGCGCTCGTGGCGGGCGAGCTCGTCCACCATGGTATTGAAAGCGGCGCTGAGGCGACCGAGTTCGTCCCGGCCCTCGGGGAGATTCGAGCGGGAGCGATCGCCAGCGGCCACACGTGCACTGGCAGCGGCCAATCGATTCACCGGCCGCGCCAGACCTCGGGATAGCAAGGCGCTGAGGACCAAGGCCCCCAGCAGGGTTATCAGAGCCAAAGCAAGAGTCTGCCGCGCCATGGCAGAAAGAGGCGCGAAGGCTTCCGCCGCGTGGATTTCGGCCATGAGTGCCCAGCGCTGGCGAGGCATCCACACGTAAGCGCCCAGAACCTCGTCACCGAGAAATCCCATGTAGAGCTCTGAACCCGTGGCGCCGGCCAAGCAGGCGTGCACGCCGGGCGTGGGCATTTTGTGAGTGAACTCGGGTGGATGGTTCATGTGCCGCGAAGGCGAGAGCATGAGAGTGTCGGCGTCCACGAGATAGGTTTCGCCGGTGCGGCCCAGCCCAGTGGTGTCGGCGAGAATGGGATACAGAGTCTCCGCCGGGTGCATCACCGCAAGCAGCAGACCGCGATGGCCATCGGCGAGTAGCAGCGGCGCGGACAAGTGCGCGATGGGTATGCCCCGCGGACCGGCGGCCACAGCACCGAGACTAGGCGCATCACTGGCCAGAGCAAGGGAGAGATCATCATCTGAGGGCAAGGGACAATCGGCGTGCCGCGATCCGGTTTCCGACAGGACGCTCCCAGCCCCGTCGAGCACCAACATGCGGCGATAGGCGCCTTCTCGACCCAGGTGAGGCCGCATAAGATTCTCTAGATCCGCCTGCCCATCGGCCAGGTCGCGTTCGATAAGCAGAGCCAACTGGCCCAGGTCGTCCATGCGCTCGTCGAACCATGCGTCCAGCCGAGCGCCCCTTTCGCGGGCCATGTCCTCCATGCGCTGCATGGCCGATTCACGAAGCGCACTGCGCGCCTGCCTGTAGCCGGCCACGCCTACGGCACTGACCATGAGCAGACTGAGCAGAGCCAGAGTGATGAAGAGTTTTCGGCCGAAGGGGCCGAAGAGAGGTGCGCGCTTGGACATGCTGGGATTATCCTCGGCGAGATGGGGAAGTCCAGCGGGAAAGCTTAGTAAAGATTTTTAACTATACCCCAGTGAGACTCGGCTACTGCCGTGGGGCAACCGGCTTCGAAGGTGATCAGTCCGGTCAACTCGTGGGGAGCTTCACCCCCGAGTCCGAGTAGAGTCCAGTTGATGGGCAGGAGTCCGCAGGGGCATTCGTAGTCCATTTGGACGGTGAGCCAGAAGGGGCCACTGTCTCCGGCGACCATGTGCGATCCGATGTCATCGGTGGGATGCCACCAGCGACCCACACCCTGCGTGCTATTGTCGAAAGCGTAGAGCCAGAGATTGGAGGCGCCGGTGTCGTCGTAGCCGCCGGCCAAGACTGTCACGCAGGGGTGGAATGCAAAGACCAGTTCGTCGATGACTGCGCCGTCCGGGCTGCCGTTGCCCACCTCGAAATTGAAGGTCACGGTCTCGCCATTTTCGACGGTCCAGGGCCCGAGAAAGGTGACGAAGGATCCACCGATGTCGGCGGCCGCCGAAGAGACGATTAAGATCAGAGACAGCGCTAGAACCCTGAACATGAATTCTCCCCTGAAGGACAGCGGGTATCTAAATTACACAAAACATGGCATGAACCCTTGAATACTAACAGATGCCGCCCTCGGGAGCAAAGATTCTGAATCGGCGTGCGAGCAACAATATCAGGATAAACGCAGTAAAATAAAGAAGTTGCACTGGAAATGCAGCCGAGTATGAGGCCGGATCGAGCAGGTTCAAGGCCAGAAGCCCCGCAGCCAGAGCGATCCAACAGCCCTCACCGGCGCGCAGCCAGCGCCCCCAGTGCTGCAGAACCGCCAGACCCGGAAGGATCACCGCCGCCGAAGCCAGTACCACCAAGCGCTGCACATTGGAAGCCAGCAGGATCTGCGCATAGGCCAGGATGAAGAGGGGCAGGAAACGCAGGAAGATTTCGCGGGGGCGCCTAAGCACGAAAAAGGGAATCAACAAAACCAGTGGGCCCCAGCTCCAAATGCTCATTTCTTTGAGGCTAAGCAAGCTAGGCGCAGTGAGGCGGCGCAGACCATGTTCGCGCCAGAGGTAGGCCATATCGAAATCCGAAACACCGTGGTGCACCGCGCGCAGATTTTCGGGCAAGGTGGCTAGATAGTTCGCGTCGCCGTTACCCATGGGAATGGCACTTCGAATTGAGACAAGCAGGGCCAACGCCGGTAAGGCATAGAGTATGGAATGCAGCACTAGCCGACCGTCCAAGAGTCGCCGTGTGCGCAAGGTGTAGAGCAGAGGCGCGACAAAGATGATGGACTCCTTCACCATAACACCGAGGGCAAGCAGGAATGCCGCCCAGAGCATGCGCCGTTCAAGGATGAGCAGAATCACCAGGCCCACAATACCCAAGGCTGCGGCGTCGCTGAGCCAGAAATGCATAAGGTTGTACTTGCTCGCCCAGCCCAGAGAGAAGAAGAGCAGCATGCCGGCGGCCGACAGACGAGGCGAGAAGCCGTAGCGACGGGCCGCGTAGTAGAGCATGAGACCGGCCACGAGTATTCCCAGCGCTGCGATAATCAGGAAACTGTCGCGATGTTCCAAGGGCAACACGCTTACGGCCAGGGGCACGCCCACACGCCAACAAAAAGGCGCCACACGAAAATCGAAGGCACCCCCATCGGCCATATGGATGTACTTGTGATGATCCCAGGGACGCTCGAAGTTCGGATGCCCCGCTTCCACCAAATCGCTACGGGACATGAGGCCGATGACCGCCAGCAAGGCCAGGGCAGCCACGATCAGGCCTTCACGCCAGGCGGGCAGATCAGTCATAGTAGTCGACCTTGCAGCCGCAGCCGTCCCACATGCGCTCGTAGATATCGATGCGCCGTTTCAGGAATGCATCCAAGGCGAATTCGCTGGGAAACAGGCGCAGGATGATTTCGCCCTTGTCGCTGATTTCACGGGCGAGTCGCTCTTCGCCCAGGCTCCGAACTTCGATTTTGTGGTCCAGCGCGGCCTCGACACTACGCAGTGACTGGCTTGCCAAGACCACCGCTTCCCACACTTCGGGGCTCACAATCCTGTATCCCGCGCGGGCATCGGCGAAAATGACTTGGATGTCGGGCATGATCCTCCCCTCTCTGATGGCCCGCATAATCTAGCCCGGCAGCGCAGCTTTGCAAAGCAACTTGAATGCGAGCGCTAGCCCGGTTATGCCTTGTGCTATGAATCGCTATACGCACCAAGAGCTTTTTGCGCCGCTGGGCGCACCGGGTCAGTCGCTCCTGCAGGATTCCACCGTGTTGCTGGTGGGTGTGGGCGCCACGGGATCGGTGCTCGCCGAATCCTTGGTGCGGGCGGGCATCGGCGAGCTGCGTATCTTCGACCGCGACCTGGTGGAAGAAGGGAATCTGCCGCGTCAGGCCCTCTATACGGAAGAGGATATCGGGCAGCCCAAGGCCAGAGCGGCCAAGGCGCGCCTAGCGGCCATCAATTCCAAGGTGAGGCTGGAAGCCCAGGTCGCCGACGCCCGGCCGGGGCTCATGGACCCCTGGCTGGACGGAGTCGACCTTCTGCTCGATGGCACCGACAATTTCCGCACGCGCTTCATGCTCAACGATCTGGCGCATCAGCGGAAGATTCCCTGGATCTACACCGCAGCCGTCGGCGAAACAGCCATTTGCATGCCGGTGCTGCCGGGCGAGACGGCCTGCCTGGAATGCCTCTACCCCGACATGCCCGAAGACGGCCTCAGCTGCGACACCGGCGGCGTGCTTTACCCCGCGGTGCTGGCGGCGGCGGCCATGAGTGCGGCCGAGGCCATGAAGATCCTCGCGGGATATCCCGAATCGGTCATTCGCAAGCTACGCCACCGCGAAATCTGGAGCGGGCGCAGGGCGAATCTGTCCACCGATCGGGCTCGGGAAGGCTGCCCCGCCTGCGCGGGAAACTATCGGCACCTTGGAACGGTAGACGAAGAACTATATGTGGTCGCCCGCTGTTCTAATTCCTGCCAGATCAGCCCCGCCGCCGGAACCGCCCCACCCAACTTGGACACTTTGGCCCAAAGACCCGGTGCCCGACGCGGACCCTATGCCCTGGAGATCGAGCACGACGGCATCGCCTTTCGTATCTTCCCCGACGGACAGGCCATCGCCGAAGGAAGCGGGAACCGAAACAAGGTGACCTCGCTTTATCGCAGACTCATGGAGGAGGACGCCCGATGAGCCGAAACTGGCTGCGCGGACTGACCGGCGGTAAAACACGAGCCGAACGCTTCCCAGGCGACGTGGTCTGGTCGCGCACCCTCGCCGTGGCATTCGGCGGTCTGTTCATATTCCTGCTGCCCGCCGCTTTCGGCGGACTCAGCAGCCTGGGCGGGTGGCTGCAAGTGGCCGCCTCGGT
Source organism: bacterium (assembly GCA_014382085.1). Taxonomy (GTDB): domain Bacteria; phylum Krumholzibacteriota; class Krumholzibacteriia; order JACNKJ01; family JACNKJ01; genus JACNKJ01. The sequence continues at coordinate 4,909 of JACNKJ010000197.1, read as the reverse complement.
CTTCGCATGGGGGTCGGCCATCAGCCTGCTCTTCATCGAAACCCGCGCACGCGTTTTCTGGATGATCTGGCTTGCCGCCTCCGTGCTCATACTTCCCCTGACCATCAAGATGGGGTGGACCTCATTCCCTTCGGGCATCATGAGCCTGATCTTCCTGATCTTCCGCAAGTACCGACCCCTGGGTCTGCTCAGCTCGAAACGACGGGCGCTTACCGGACTCATAGCCTTCTTTTCCATGTTGCTGGTGGCCGGCGGCGTCAGCAGCCGTGCGGGCGGACTACCCGGCGAACTCGTGCAATGGGCCGGCAACTCGGTGGCCTTCTTCTGGCTCTTCGTTTTCTTGGGGATGATCCTGGGAACGCGCCTGCACTTCCTCAGGCTCAAGCCCAAGCTGGCTGTGGTGGGGCTGCTGTTTTCATCGGCACTGATATTCGTTGTGATCTTGGTGACCCTGCTCTCCTTCTTCGCCCTCGGCGGCATTCAAGCCAGCCGTGGGCGCGGGCTCTTCATGGAGTTTGCGAAGAATGCTTCGCAGGGTGAATCTCCCGTGGAGCGTGTTTTCGACACACGATTCAGCGCCTCGCTCGCACCCGATTCACTTTTCGAACCCGGCGCTCCCGAGTGGTTGCCCGAGTTCGTGACCATGCTCTACACGCCGCTTCCCGACAGCATGGAAATGGAGAACGGGCTGGGCGAAACGGTGATGGTGGGTCGCGAGGGACAAATCGCCACCTTGGGAACCACGCCCTACGGCTATTGGGCCTCCAAAGACACCACTGCGTTTTTCGCCGTGGGCAAAGAAGTCTGGTGGATGGATCTAAAAGGCTTCGGCACCGATAACCCTCGACTGGACGGCTACCTTGTAAACGAGAAACCGCTGAGTTATCTGTCGAGCTTGCTCCACCAGGATGTGAGCATCGTGAGCAACCCCGGGCTTCGCGTGGAAATGAACGACAGCCTGGTACTAAGACCCGACTCCACGCGCGAGGCTTTCAGCATACGCGCCACCTACATGCCCGACGATGCGCCGCCCGACTCCCTGGCCAAAGGATTCGGCTGGAAACCCCTAGCCAATGGCTTCGCGAACCTCAACGTGATCCACATGGCCGAAACGAATTTCCGTATCGACGTGCTCGTGATGTCCTTTTCCATGCGGCTAAAAGCCGTCATGCAGGACTTCAGCCCCGACAATAATTTCTTCACCAGCGCGATCATGATTAGCCTGGGGATTTTGGGGATCTTTCTATTGATCATTCAGATCATCGCCGGAACATTCGGCGTGCGAATCACCGCCGGCGTGACCAGCGCCGTACGCAAGTTGCACGACGGCACGAAGCGCCTGGCCGAAGGGGATTTCGACACTCAAATCGATCTACCCAACGAAGATGAGTTTGGTGATCTGGCCGATTCCTTCAACACCATGTCCTCGGCAGTAAAACGCGGGCGCGAAGAGGCGGTGGCTCGCGAGCGCCTGGAGCGCGAACTGGGACTGGCGCGGGAAATTCAGCAACGCCTGCTCCCCCATCACATGCCTCAAGTGCCGGGCTTCGAAGTGGCCGGGCTCAGCTTGCCCAGTAGGCAGGTGGGTGGCGACTACTTCGACTTCATCGATCTGGCCGATGGGCAGATGGGCATTGCCGTGGCGGACGTATCGGGCAAGGGCATTCCCGCGGCCATGCTCATGAGCAACCTGCAGGCGAGTTTGCAGGGACAGCTGATTCACTCCAACCGCGCCGCCGAAATTGTGGAGCGCATGAACGAACTCCTGGTGCAGGCCACCGAGCCTCACATGTTCGCGACTTTCTTCTGCGGCATTCTCAATCGCACGACGTCGACGTTCACCTACACCAATGCGGGGCACAACCCGCCCATGCTTTGCGGCGCCGATGGCAGTTGCCGTGAGCTTCAGGCCGGTGGTTTGATTTTGGGAATGTTGCCCATGCAGAGTTACGGGCAGGAAGAAGTCATCCTGGCGCCCGGTGACGTGATCGCGCTGTTCACCGACGGCATCACCGAGGCCGCGTCCACGGAAGACCTAGAGCCCGATGCGGACGAGCAGTTTGGCGAAGAGCGTCTGCTGGAGATCGTGCAGGCGCATCGGCATCAGTCCGCCGGCGAGATCAAAGACGCGGTGATGCGGGCTGTGGCGGATTTCACCCATGGGGTGAGTCAGTCAGACGATATAACCTTGGTGGTAATCAAGCGGGTGGAGGGGTAGGAACTCTCAATCCAACATCAAGATTTTCTGTAGAGAACTATTCCCAGGGATAGTCGAGTGATACAAGTAAACACCAGCTGAGGCCTCCTGCCCTGAGCTATGTCGTCCATCCCAGGACATCGATTCGCCTTGAGGAATTGTCGTTATGTGTCTTCCAGTTAGATCATAAATATCAATTTCCGCTACTGGATCGCTACCTCGCAATGTAAACCTGACCTTCCCCCTAAACGGATTCGGCCACGCCACCAACCTTGGCTCGACTATCGGAACATCCACCGAGGTTGGATCTTCGTCCACCCGGGTGGAAAAAAGCGCATCCGGCGCGGCGATAGGCCGCGTTTCCACACGACCGGAATTGTCAGCACCCTGCACATAGTATTCAATCTCGGCGCCAGGCTCGGTGCCGGGAATATAGGCTTCCAGGCTATCGGGGGCGGCCATGGGCATGAGCGGCACTTCGTTGAAGAATGCTTCACCGGCTCGTCGCCAGAAGAGCGAGCAGGCGGAATAGTCGAGACCCGCTTCCGAGCGATCGTCGATGAAGGCGCGCACAGGCCAAGGCGCGAGAGGAATTTCTGCGGGCGGCGGAGCCACATCCACGTAGAGCATGCCACGGTCAAACACGCCCATAGTACGGCAGTGTAGCGCGTCATAGTCGTACCAACTGCCCGTGAATCCGATCACTTCGTAGCCGGGCATGGCCTCGGCATAAACCTGCGCGGCTGCCGCGTCCTGGGAAATGCCTTCGAAGGGTAAGAGCACCTTCTTGCCAAGAATCAGCGAGTTCGTGTAGGCCGGCGCAACGCCCCCGAATGGACCGCAGTCAATGCGCAGGATCCTGTAAGGATTTCCATAGCAGCTGGTCTGCGCCGCGAGTTCATCCACCAGGGCTTCCACGGCCCAATAATCGGAATGACCGGACGCCAGGCGCTTGCAGAGGATCGTTTCCTCATCGAGCATCTTGGCCACGCAGTCGATGTGCTGAATGCCGTAGCTTTCCCAATTGGGCAGCACCCGTTCATCGTGAATCCCGAAGTACTGCGCAAGGCCCGTGCGCCACGCGGCCTCGCTGATGCCCCAGTCGTTGTTCTCATCCAGTTGCACCTGCGTGCAAAAACCGATGCCGTGCCCATCGGTCATGTGATTGCCGCCGGTAAGCACGATGGGCGCTTCCCAATTGCTTACGCCGAGGTAACTGGCGAACTCGCCGTTGCTGTCGTCGTCTTGTTCCCAACCACGAGACGTGCCGCGTCTGCCCACCCAGGGATATCCATCGAAGAGCGGATCGCCCAAACCCCAATCGCCATTACCGTCGAAAACAAACTGCGGACCCCAATCGCGGGTCCAGTGCGAGTATGTGTCGGCGAGCACCCACTCCACATTGTCCATGTTCACGCCGTTGTTGTAGTAGGCGCTGGTAGCCTGGTTGATCTGGTAATCGCGTATGAGCGTGTAGACGATCACGTCTTCGCTCATTTCCGCCACGAGCGGCAGTGAAATACCCAGAGGCCAGCGGATGAGCACGCCTTCCACCGGCTCCCATTCGGCACATTGTCGAACAGGCTGGGGCGGAGCAGCGAAGGAGGAAGAGATGAGAAGCAGGCACAGAAGTGCGAAGATGATGTTGCGCACGAGGACCTCCAGGAGGGGCACAATTATAGCACGATGAGCCGGATCGCGGAGGGAGGATGCTTCCCAAGACTCTCTGGAAATCAGGGCATAGTCCATGAATCCAGCAATATCAAGCGATATCGCTTGATTCCCCGACAGTGCCGAAATGCCGGCTCATACACAGAAATGAAAATCCGCCCCAGCGGCCTTTCCCCCCCCTCGAAAGCCTCTGCCACGTCTTGAAATTCGGACGCGCCTGACCATACTTCCATGCGGCAAACCCACCCGGCAGCGTCCAAGGAGGAACGATGGCCCACGGAATCTTCAAGCTCCCCGTCCCCGTCAACGAACCCATTATGGGCTTCGAACCCGGCAGCCCTGAGCGCGCCGCGCTGCAGGCCAGATACGATGAAATGGCCTCGAAGAAAATCGACATTCCGTTGGTCATCGGCGGCAAGGAAATTCGCACGGGTAAGACGGCCACCTGCGTGGTCCCCCACGATCACGGGCATGTGCTCGCCGAGTATCATCTGGCCGGCAAGAAGGAAGTCGAGATGGCCATCGCCGCCGCGGCCAAGGCGCGCAAGACCTGGGCGAAGATGCCCTGGCAGGATCGTGCCGCCATCTTTCGCCGCGCTGCCGATCTGCTCGCAACTAGTTGGCGCGACACGGTCAATGCGGCCACCATGCTCGGCCAGAGCAAGAACGCTTTCCAGGCCGAGATCGACGCCGCCTGCGAGCTCATCGACTTCTTCAATTTCAACACGCACTACATGCAGGAAATCTACAAGGAGCAGCCGCCCTACAGCCCCAAAGGAACTTGGAATCAGCTGGAGCAGCGGCCTCTTGAGGGTTTCGTTTTCGCCGTGACGCCGTTTAACTTCACATCCATCGCGGGTAACTTGCCTAGCGCGCCGGCCATGATGGGCAACGTGGTTGTTTGGAAGCCAGCTTCCAGCTCGGTTTACAGCGGCTGGTTCCTCATGAAGCTCTTCGAAGAGGCGGGCGTGCCGCCCGGGGTCATCAACTTTGCGCCTGGTGCCGGTCGCGGGGGTGGCCCCCTGGTACTGGGGCACGGCG
>JACNKJ010000115.1 GCA_014382085.1 bacterium | reverse complement strand
GAGACACCGTGGCGGTCATACGCATGGGCTGGCCGAAATGATGATCCCATTGCTCCAACACGAAGAGACCGTTCACCTGACCCACTTCCATACCTGAAGTGTCCAGCAGCATGGTGCCGTCTCTGAAAGCCTCCTGCATGTGCTGCTCCGCAGACCCGAAACGACGATTGCGATCTTCGAGTGCTGCCTCGATGTGTTCAACGCCGATGCTCTTGGCCTTGGCCTTGCGGGCCATGTAGTCTGCCTCGATAAGGACGTCCACAAGCTTGGAGAAGCGAGTGGAAAGACGATTCTTGCGCCCGGCCAAGCGCACACCGAATTCCACCAGCGACGCCAGACCCGGAGCTTTGACGGGAAGCAGGCTATCCGACTTTTGGACTTTTCGAATGAAGGAAACGTATCGGCGCAGATTGCCCTTGGTGCGGGGCATGTGGGTTTCAAAATCGGCCTTGATGCGAAAGACCCGCTGAAGATCCGGGTCGCCTTGAAGAAGCAGATGATACAGTTCGCTGTCGCCCACCAGGATGACCTTCACATCCAGATCGATGGGCTCGGGCTTCAGTCCGCCGAGGGTCTGGCGGTTCTGCGTGTCGTAACCTTGAATTTCGAGTTTCTGGTTGCGCAGCACGCGTTTGAGTGCCGGCCAAACCGTGGGCTCATCAAGCAGGTCGCGCGCCATGATCACCAGGGTTCCACCCTGGGCTCGGGCGATAGACCCTGCCTTGATCTGACGATAGTCGAAAAAGGAAACGCCGTTGGGGAGAGTTTTTCGCTCGATGTTACCGAAGAGTTGAGTGAAGCCCGGCTGATTTTCGATTATCACAGGCGAGGTATTCTGCCGCGTATTGTCCACCACCAGATTCACGAAGTAGCGGAAGAAAGGCTCCTGCATTTCGCTTTCCGCATCATCTCTCTTGACCCAAGATTCCTCGAGTAAGGCCTCCTCCACCTGCTCCAGATAGCGCTGAACTCGCTCACCCTCGAATTTTTTGCGCAGGATTTCAATACCGTCGCGAATCAATGGCCGAACCACCGATTGCTCCAGACGCCGCGCTTCCAGCTGAAGCTCTTCATCCAAACGCGTATTGGCGCGTATCACGCTCTTGAGTTCCTCGCTCAATGACTCATAAGCGTTCACCAGGGCTCCACGCTGGTCTTCGGTGATATCGCCGCGCTCAACGAGATTGCTCAACTCGTTGATCTCCAGCTGCTCCTCACCCATACCCACCACAAGATCGGGATGGCTGTAGGCGCCCGATTGCATTTCCACAATTTGAAACCCGAGTTTATGTGCCTTGTCGGAAAACTGGCGGCCCGCCTCTTCTTGAAGTTGACGGAACCCGCGCTCCAGGCGATTCAGACGCTTCTGATAACTCTCGCTCTTGTAGAGAGTCGGCACGTGGCGACGCAAACTCGCCACCATGCGTCCCAGGCGGTTTTTGAAGTCGCGGCCTTCACCCGAGGGAAAATGTATGAGAAGAGGGGAATCGAAATCGTCGAAGTTGAAAACATAGCAGAGGTCCTCCAACTCCACCTTGCTCTTCCGATCTTCCAGGACCCGCCGGATGGTGGTAGTGCGTCCAGTACCCTCGGTACCCGTAACGAAGATGTGGTAGCCGGTCTTTCGAATGTCCAAACCCATTCGCAAGGCATCCAGGGCGCGTTCCTGGCCGATGATCTCCAGCGAACGATGATTGCCGCTGTGAACGTCCATGGGCAAGGTGGCGGGGTCGCAGGTCCAACGTAGCTTTTCGACGGGCAGGCGCCGCCGCTGTGATGATTTCTCCATGTTCTCCTCCGGATTCGGCAGAGGGGAGTATTCCTCAAACGCCCGCGCGAATCACGGACTATCTTAAGGGATTATCCACATGGATCTCGTGGTATTTTCAACCCAACTCGGGATGAAATGCAACATTTCCATCGAGAAATGGAAGGTTATGCCAGAACTTCAGTCGCTAAGGGGAAAATCGATGGAAATTCGATAGAGCCCGCCGACTTCGGCTTGGATCTCCATCTTCGCACCTATGACGCGCACTATTTCTTGCACCAGGGAAAGACCCAAGCCACAATGCTCTCCGGTTCCTGTTCGCGATGAGTCGCCACGGCGGAAACGATCTATCAGATTTCGGGCTTTGGCTCCCGATAGCAGGCATCCAGTATTGCTAACACTCAAATTCACCCAATGCTTGGCCCTTCGAATACCAATTCGGATCTCGCCACCCTCGTCTGAATATTCAACTGCGTTCTCGAGAATGTTTCGTAGAAGGCGCTCGACATGCTGGGTTTCGCTTTGGATTCTGGTGTCCTTGTCGCAATCCCAATACAGTTTAAGGTTTCTATTCTGAGCGGCCTCTTCGTAAGACTCCCACACCGATTCGGCGAGAGATCGAAGTTGGAATTCCTGATACTCTCCTTTGAATTGATCTGACTCGAAGCGAGATAAGGCCAGGAGATCAGCAACGAGACTTTCCATTCCACTGGCAATTTCCGAACTGGCACGAAGAATATTTTGATACTCTTCGCCAGGACGTGCTTTGGATAGACCCACATCCAATTGCGATCGCAATCCCGCTAAAGGAGTGCGGAGTTCATGGGCTAGGTCGGCGCTGAATCGTCGTTCCCTTGAAAAAGCGCTTTCAAGTCGATCCAGCAACGCGTTGATCTGACCCGTAAGTACTTCCACTTCTCGGGGAACCAAGCTTTCGTCAAGTCGACCGGAGAGATCGCGTTCGTCCATATGGCTGACACGTTGAGCCAGGGACCGAATTGGACTTAGACCGCTGCTCACTGCCCATATCAATGTAGCCGACATGACGACCAATACGAGGATCAGAACCAGGACAAGTAGAAGCCGAAGCTCCCCTTGCATCTGAAGAGGTTCAGCATAGGAGCGCGCCAAGTACATAGCCATAACGGGTGCATTCGGAAGAACTGCACCTTTCTCGGTCAGCTCCTCGGCCCAATCCTCCTCGACTCGCGGTTGAAAATATAAACAAATTGCCCGGCCGACTCCAGCAACAGGAAGAGGGAGGGCGAAAATACTGAGTGAATCAGAAAGGCCGGCAGGCCATACGATGTTCGCATCACTAAGCGAGGGAGTGCGATAGTGAGAGACGCCTTTGGGGCCGAGAATCTCCAGGTATCCAGGCCCCTCCCTCGATGCGAACTCGCTCATATTCAAGTCGCTAGAATCCAACTCGAGACCTGCCGGCCCCCATTCAAGTGTTGATGCTATTAGTTCGCTTCGATCGACAAGGGCGTGATCGAACTGTCTTTGTATTCTCGCGCCCACCAATAGATCAAGGGCAACTCCCGCCAGCACCAATAACAACGCCGTCGATAAAGCCGTGCGCAGAAGCAAGGAAGTTTGAAGGGAAGAGTTCATGAATCACTTTTCAATTGATACCCAAGGCCTCGGCGAGTATGGAGAAGTCGCGATCTGCCTCCAGCCTCAAGTTTCCGACGTAATCGACCGACATGCACGTCTATCACATTGCTGTTAGGCTCGGCGTTGAAATCATAAAGGTGCTCCCAAATCTCATCCCGTGTGACCACCTGCTCTCCTCTCATAGCCATGTACTCCAAAAGTAGGTATTCACGTGCGGTCAGGAAGATCAGGTCGCCAGCACGGCTTATCCTTCGAGTTTTAGTATCGATACTCAAATCCTCGATTTCTAAAACCGGTGAAGCCTGATCGTAGCGTCTTCGAATGAGAGCACGAATCCTGGCGAGAAGTTCATCGAAGGCGAAGGGCTTGACCAAATAGTCATCCGCGCCACCCTCCAGGCCCTCGATGCGATCCTCAAGCGTGTCTTTTGCAGTCAATATGAGAATGCGAGATTCACTTCGCCTTTCTTTCAAGTTCTTCATCAAACTCATGCCATCCAAACCGGGCAACATAAGATCGAGTATGATTACATCGTAAACTTCCGCCTCTGCCAGCCATAGGCCCTCGTCACCAGCGTTCGAGGAGTCCACGGCAAAACCGGCCTCTTCTAAACCCTGCACAAGGGATTTCCTCAAAGGCTCGTAGTCTTCTACCACAAGAAGTCGCACGATTTCGGTACTCCTATTCCCGTTCACTCCACGCAACAGACAACCCGTCATGGATAGACAGAACGGGAGACCTCCGGACAACCGGTGTGTCTCGAGGTCCGGCATCCATTGGTCTCCCGCGTCAAGAAGCCAGATTTTCCAAGTATTTGGCAACACGATCTGTTCCGATTCTAGTCTTCGTCCGATTCCTCGGAATCTTCGTCGTCGCCATTTTTCCCATCCTCAATCTCGACTTCCCGACTGAGTAGCACGCCATCGAGGGCAACCTGAACTTCGATTTCCTCGCCGCCCTCAATCCAGTCGGCTTCGTAGAATACTCCATCGCCCTTTCGGATCTCTTCAATTTCGAGGATTTCATTGCCGCCGGCAGCTTCCAGGATTGTCAGTTGGACTGCTCTTGGCAGATCATCCCACGAAATTTCCTTCTCGCTCTCGATATTGGCGAGAGCAGCAAAGGAGATACCTGCAAAAGCGATGATCAATGAGGCGATCACAAAGGCCTTTTTCATCGTAAACCTGCTTTATTGGGGGCCACTGAGAACGTTCGGATCTCTCTAACCACTCCCATTATCGACACGGAGTATGACATGAGGATGAACGCTCGGAGTAAATCACAATCACTGGCTGGCGGCATTAGGTTGATTCATCCAGAAACTCACGGCGACGACGCAAGATATCCTCTCTCACATTTCCAAGTTCGCTTTCAATTTCACGCGGATTAATCTTCTCGCTGAACTCGAAATCACGGAGATCTGATGTCTTCAATTGATAGGAGGAGCCTTGCGCATCACGCTGAAGAACGCCTTCATCCACCAATAGGCGCCTTAGCGTTACGAAATCGGACTTCATTTTCGGCGTAACCTCATCGAGCCATGTAGCGATGATGAGGTTCACTTCCTTTTCCCCATACTCGACATCCGATCTGAATCGTTGGATCAGACTCTTTAGCAGGACCGCACGATCAATCCGCTTCTTGGGTAGACCCGGCAGAACACTTCTTACACAGAGGGAGATCATTCGCTTGCGATAGTTCTCCTCGTCGATATACCTGCACTCCATTATGGACTCCCTCATTTTCTAACTAGTCCGGAAGGTTAGCTCCTCCGTCTTCCATTTTCTCGGGACGGCTCCAGTATGAGAACTGAGGCGTCCAATTGTCATCTCCTAAACCGGCCAAACCCAACATGTGCCAGTGGGAGCTGTAGAGGTCACCCGGTCCAAAGATGCAGTGGTTCTTGCGGAGAACACGATCTCCATCGCGCTCGTAAAGTACTGCGCCGGGCATGTTTTCCATTTCCGCCATGACCGTCTGTTCTCGTATGTAGTCGCCACCGCCATGGGAAGCCAAACGGTACTTCCAATCCCGTGAGGCGGCGAAGCGACGCTGTGTTTCCGGGTCATCCTTGGACACCAGCACAACGGACATGGCCGATTCCAGATGCATCAGGATACCGTTAAAGCCATCGGCCCAAAGTGTACAATAACGGCAGGCCTGACCCATATTGTGGATGAGCAGAAGCTTGTCTCGCTCACCGAAAAGGTCGAGTAGAGACACCTCTCCTTCGAGAGTCTGAAACTTGTAATTGGAAACCTCTTCCCCCGTGCTTGCTCTGCGCAGCTCACCCAGCTTCTTGGTCAATTCGTAAACTTGCTTTTCTATCTCCATGATCTCCGGGTTTTCCATCGCTTCCTCCAAATTCGATTTGTTGTTGTTAAGGTGAAAGTGCTCAGAATCAAATCGAAGGTGGCCGCCTCCTACTCATCAAGCTTTTGCATGGGAAGCTCCATGGACTTATCTTCGCCATCCACAACACCTTCGATTCTTGCGAGCAGGCTTCCGTCTTCCTTCAGGCAATAGATGATGCGATGGGGATAATCGTGCTGAAGGTTTTGAAAGACTGCTTCCTTGTCAGAGTAAGACAGCAAAGTGAAGCGTGTTTCATTTCGGCCGGAGGGCATGGCGACATAGTCGAGGCTTCCTCCGGGCATCTCAACGATTCGCAGGTACTCGAAAGCCACGGTCTGGGAGTTCTTCACGCTTCGCGCCACACCGAACATAGTTCCGCCAGCAGGTTCCGTCCAAGTTTCACCGGATCCAGCCTCAGCCCCGGTGCTGGCCCAAGTACCCGCCAGCCATGCGAAGTCTTCTATGCTTGTTTTTTCCATGGCAGAGGCCCCCAGTGAAATTGCCATTGTGAGCAAGAGATTCAGGCGCATTTTGCACGACCTCATGGACAGTTTTTATCGACCACCCAAATGGGATTCCCTTCGGGGTCGGCGACTCCGCCAAACCAGAAGCCACCCTTTTCGTCGAAGGACGGTCCGAATGTCAGCTTTCCACCCTTGGACTTCAGATGTTCGAAGAACTCCTTCACGTCATCCACTTCGTATTGCATAAGCACTGTGTTCTTACTTCGATCATTGGCTTCGACACCCATTTCCGATGCCGATGCAATCCCAATCTGGATGCCGGATTCGGATTCCAGATTGACGTAGTGATACTCATCTTCGAAGAGCCGTGTAACTTTGAAACCGAGGGCGTCTCGATACCAAGACACTAGTGCGGTGAAATCTTCCGCTAAAATCACGGTTTCACGTGGGCGAAGGTCCATTTCAATCTCCCGTGGTTCAAACTGGAAGGAGAGTTCAACAATTTCAGCATCGGAGTCAAGCAACCCGGCACAATCCTAGACGAGTATGGCATCCAATTTCGCAGCTAGCTTTTTACCTGGAGGGCTAAGCTCATATCTGACAGTGGGAGGATGGCCTCCCCCAACCTTTCGGATTACAAGACCCGAGTTTTCCAGGCTTTTGATGGCAAGGGCAAGTGCCCTCGGGCTTACGGCGCCAAGCAACTTGTTCAGGTCGACAAATCGTGTAGCCCCATGTGCCAGCGCTGCGATGACCGGTAAGCTCCACTTTCGACTCGCCAACTCTGCGAGCCCGTTTTTCTCGAGGAAAACCATGAGTTTTGCACAGGCCGGTGCTATGCGCTGTCCCTTGACCCCTAGCAAGTACTCGGGGCGTAGTGGATGTCCGTGGCCAGGATTGCGCTTGATATAACCCAGATCCATGAGGGCGTCGAGATTGTCTCTGAGCGGTTGTCGACTCAAGTTGAGCGCCCTCTGTATCTGAACAAAACGCGCCCCCTCCATGCCGGCCAGCAGCGCTAGCAGGGGAATACTCCACCTTCGATGACAAAGTGAAGTGAGTTCATTCAGTTTCCGGATCTGCTTTGGCATGCGCTTTTACTTGACCTTGTTTTTATAGTTACTATACTTACCATACATCACGCCCTCAAAAAGGGAAAGGGATTATTCACCTATCAAACAGAGGATCACCATGAGCATGGAATACAAAGGCGACGTAACGCTGACCTTCGGCGTGAAGAATCTGGACGCTGCGATCAAGTGGTATGAGGAAACGCTAGGATTCAAACTGCTCTACAAATTGGATGACATAGGTTGGGGCGAGCTTCAGGGACCCGATGAAAAAATCAGCGTTGGTCTTGGTGTACGCGAGGAAGTTCAACAGGGTGGCGGCTGCGTTCCAGTTTGGGGAGTTAAGGATATCGCAGCAGCAAGATCTGAATTGGAATCCAAAGCTGTTCGTTTTGACGGCGATACCAGTGAGATTCCCGAAATGGTCAAGCTGGCAACCTTCTTCGATCCCGATGGCAACGCCATGATGCTGGTGGAGAGCCTTACGCAAGGTTAATGATCTTTCACCTCTCTAATAGATCATCGGCTTCGCCCTGGCGTTCCCGTTTCGCGTTTTGGTCATGGTGCTGGGTAAATGGATATCCTACGAGCTTGAAAATCCGATCCCAGCGAGATTGCTGGTCGGATGCATAAATGTAGGGCGCATATCCTAGACTTAGATACACCCGGATCGCGGCGGGCATATCGTCGCCAGTGCAGAGGAAGATTGATTGAAAACCCTCTTGCAATAGGCGTTGGGTTGCAACGGCGCTTAACCAGCGCGCCAGCCCCAAACCGCGGTGGTCTGGAATCGTGGCCACCCAGGCGAGCTGACCCCCACTTAGGCCAATCTCGGCCTTCGAGTTTGCGATGCTTCCGGCAGTGGCGACAGGTTCGCCGTTTGAGTCCTGTGTGTCCACCAAGATTCCTTCGGGCAGGGCGAGACTGCGATAGCGTTCTAACCAGCCTTCGAGCATGGTCCTGCTCCACACGGGAACGGCTTTGCGATGAATATCGATCCACCATGAATCTAGCTCGCTCGCCAAGGATCGAAGTGAATACCCAGACACCGGAGAAGGCTCGGCGATTTTGCGATCCTTCGGCCATACCAATACGATGTCCGGGCTACCTACAAGATCAGGCATTGCATTTCTTACTCCTACTTGTCTGACCAGACAGCAAGTTCATTTCCGTTGGGATCATTGAAGTGGAACCTGCGCCCGCCAGGAAAGTCGTAGGGTTCCTGGGCGAGACAACCCGCTTCGCGAACTCGGGCGAGGGACGCGGTAAGATCGTTGGAATAGAGGACTACCAATGGACCACCCGCCGTCACCCTTTCTTCTCGACGGAATCCACCAACCTCACGCCCCTGGGTCACAACCCCGGCGTAGTCGGGCCCGTAGTCGTTGAATGTCCAACCGAATGCCGCCGCATAGAAGCGCTTCGTCTCGGCCATGTCGCTAACCGGGAACTCGATGTAGTTGATACTGTGGTGAACAGGCTTGGATTGCTCCATATTAGCCGGCCTCCTGGATATGACTCAGCACATTGATAACTAGGCCACTGGGATCTTTCAGGAAAAATCGCCGAACGCCCCATGGTTCATCAGTCAATGGATAGACGATGCCGTAGCCTCGTGCAACAGCTTCAGAATGCACATGATCCACATCGGAAACCTCCAAACTCAGAAGAGGATCATCGCCCCTGCACGGTTCTCGCTCGCTACGAACAAGGCTGATCTGAGCTTTGGGATTTTCAGGCGATGCCAGCGTCACGATCCAATCCATGTCCATGGCCACATGAAAGCCGAACAAGGATGTGTAAAACTCGATGCTTTCCTTAAAACGATTTGTGCAAATGTTCGGCACTACTCGACTAACATTCATGGGACTCCTTGGATGATCGAAGGCGCGGGCTTTTCTTATCCAGGTTGTAGGTCAAGGCCTTGGCGATGCAATCACTCAACTCTCGAATAGGGAGTTCGTCTTCTGCATTGAAGAGAATCGCCCGATTACCCTCGAAACGCAACACGCCTTCATAACGATCCCTAAACGAATTCACCAGTGTGGTGCGGCACTTGAAATACACCGCGAAATCGCCCTCGGACTTTTTTTCCCGACCCAAGCGAATAGAGCTACCACTTTTCGTTTCACTTGTAACATAGCTCGGCTGACCCCAGGTCAGCTTTTCCTCCAAGGCCCCAACGCCCCGAGTTTCCTAGGCAACGCTGAAAATCAAAGCACGGATCTGTTTGAGTTTTTTGCGAACGGCAGGAGTGTGGGCATCGAATGCAGCTTTGACTTTCGGATCATCAAATCTCTTCGCCATTGACAAGCACCTCTTCTCATTGCCAAACGGTTCGGGACCTAAGCCTTGGTCATTTCGTGCAGGGCGAAAGACGAAAAAGAACCATCCGTTGCCTTCATATACTCTGCGATGTGTGTACTACTCATGTGCTTCTGCCAAAGTTCGCGGCTCTCCCAGTTTTCATAGAACAAGAACAGAGCCGGATTGTCATTGTCCTGGTGCAGATCGTATTGAATGCATCCGGCTTCCTTCAAGGTTGGTTCAATCAATTTACGCAATTCAGCTTTGATCAACTCGACTTTGTCGGTATTGGCCTCAATGATGGCCACGATTGTGAGTGGCATACTCAAATTTTTCTCTCCTTGTCAGCTTGGTATATTGTTGATCAAAATTGCAATGTGGAGCTCAATACTTATCACAAGCCGTCTCACAATTATCTACTCAGTTCGCTCGTAGACTCTGTTCGCATATTCAATTCACAGGATGTACCTTTGTAGGCGAAGTCGCCTAGCGTGGGTTCGTATCAAAGTGCAACGATCAACCATCACCACATCCAGCCATAAATTTCGAATACGTCTGAGCAATCATCCGCTTAGTAATTGGGGATAGCTATCTACTTATCCAACCCCTTGTTTCTTTTCAGATACCATTCTCCAGCTCTTTCCATCTTAAAATTAACAAAGCTATCATCACTCAATCGAAATCCTATTCTCCAATAGATTGAGTACTTGGAATCATTTGGACTATACTCAAAAGTCGCCGTTGCTCCATCAAGGGCCCATACTTCAGAGACTGCTGTCAACGCGCCCATATTTAAGTCGTCATTTACACGCCCAACTATATATGTAATAACCTGTCCATTTGCTTCAAGGCCTACTATACAATGCCTTCCGCCCTTTGAGCTGAAGTCCCACTTAGAACGAAAAGCAATTCGATCATATTCATTATAGTGGTTGACAAGGTGAAAGAACTTCTCGGCTTGCAACCTTTTCTCGCGAATCCTACTCTCCTGATTTTCGTCTAGCACGATGCCTTCCCCAATAAGAAGGTCCATTACCTCTTGGTGTCCTCGCCAGCTCGCGACCTCAAGGGCTGTTCTACCTTTGCGGCTTTTCTGATTAATCTCTATCTTTGTTTCTAGAAGTCTCTTAACAATTGCGGCATGACCTCCCCAGGCCGCTCTAATGAGTGCATTTTCACCGTTCGAATCTAATGAGTTAACATCTACAGATGCCCCATCAAGGAGCATATTGACAATAGTCAGGTAACCTTTGGCTGACGCTATTCGAAACGCTGATGAAGCGGCCTTTTTCTTTTTCCCAGCACCTGCATCGAGAAATACACGAACGAAGTCTGCTCTCCCATTACTTGCGGCAGCATACAGATAGATATTGTCCCTAGGGATGTTCACATCAGCATCGGCATCCATCAGCAATTCAAGGATTGCGAAGTTCTGTTTATAAGACGAAACGGTTCCCAAAGCTGTGTTTCCATTTTTATCAACCAAGTTTGGATCCGCACCATGCTTCAACAGAAGTTCAACCATATCAGTATTCTCATTGTAGATTGCACGATCTAAAGGTGAGATACTATCGGATCGTGAGTTTGGATTAGCCCCTGCCATCAGGAGTAGCTCTGCAAACTCAAAAAGATCATCATAAACAGCTAAACGCAAAAGGCTCGACCAATCTCTTCTGGCTTGATTCACATTTGCGCCAGCTTCAATCACATTGGCAAAGACATCCTTGCATTCCTTCTTCAACGCCATTCTCAGAAAAGTATAATTTGGGACACTTTTAGTGTTGATTGAAGTGCCCCTGACAACACAAGGAGCGTCGTTGACTACACAGTCTCGTATAAAATCTAGATCCTCACAGCTCAGGGAATCTGAGATTTCTAAGAAACGTTTTGTTTCTTCATTGTCTTGCTTCGTTGACTTAATGGATGCACACCCAGTCACCATAAAAGTCATTATTGTAACAACTGATGCAAGCGATATCCAAAGCCTCATCATAATGAAAACCCCTCCTGTTGCACACACGGTATTCCTACATGTATCAATAGAGATGAGGTTATCACTAAGGTCAAGAGTTCTACAACATCATTTAACGTAAAGGTTACCAACCAATCTTCAATATCAAGTACGCCTCTCCCGCGAGATAGAAAGACCCCGTCACCAGCAATGGCCCTTTTTGTGCAGCTATCATAGCAGCAGCGGAATCCGGGGCCACCGTCCACGACTCTGGGGTCCCCGCTCGATCGTACAACTCATCGGGATTTATGGATCGAGGATTTTGCGCCCGGGTTATGATCATGCGCCGCGGCTTCGCCTTCAACAGATCTAGCAGCGCATCCACTTCTTTGTCGGCACTACAGCCAAAAACGATGGTGCCGCCATCGGGAACACGACGGTCCCATTCGCCAAGCACGGCCTCCAGGGCCTGGGGATTGTGCCCCCCATCGATGACCATGAGTGGCTCATCCTGCACAACATGAAAACGCCCCGGCAAGCTTGTATTGCGAAGCACCGCTTCGCACTCG
>JACNKJ010000001.1 GCA_014382085.1 bacterium | reverse complement strand
TAATGGAGAGGTGCCCAGCAGTCTGAGCTTCGACGAGGAGCATTTCGTCTATCGTTTCTGGCGCGAGGACATGCCGGCCATCGAGCGGGAGCCGCGCATGCCGGATCTAACCGACATAGCACCCAAGGTGGTCATGGCCACCGCCGAAGACTGGGAGGCCAAGAGCCGCTGGTTCTACGAAACCAACGAGTGGGTTTTCGCCAGCAACGATGAGATCGACGCCAAGGTGCGCGAAATCACGCGCGGCCTATCCGAAGACGAGGCCATCGCGGCCCTGCTCCACTGGGTGGCGCAGAACATCCGTTACAGTGGACTAAGCATGGGCGAGGGCGAGGGCTACACCATTCATCCTTCGTCCATGACCTTTGAAGATCGCTGCGGTGTGTGCAAGGACATCGCCGGCATCTTGGTGACCATGCTGCGCGTGGCGGGTTTTGAAACCTACGCCGCCATGACCATGGCCGGCGCCCGCGTAGAAGCCGTGCCCGCCGATCAGTTCAATCATTGCGTGGTGGCGCTCAAGAAGGACGACGGCGACTACCTCATGCTCGATCCCACCTGGGCACCCTGGAACAATCCGCTCTGGAGCCGCTGGGAAGGCGAGCAGCATTACGTCATCGGCACACCCTGGGGCGAAACACGAATGATGATTCCCGCCTTCTCCCCCGAAGAAAATCTGATGGATGTAGTCTCCCGCGCCGAACTCAGCGTCGACGGCACACTCAAGGGCAGCTTCACCCTGGTCGGCAAAGGCGTCGGCGATGGAACCCTGCGCGGGGCGCGCGCCAATCGGCCGACGCGAGACCTGCGTCGCTATCTGGAGGGATGGCTGCGCCGACTCTCGCCGAGGGCCGAGCTCGTGGACTTCGAGATCAGCGATCATCGCGACTTCACCCGCGACACAGAATTGAATCTCGAATATCGCGTGCCCAGCTACGCCACCGACTTGGGCGAAGCAATGCGCTTCAGCTCGCCAGCTATGCTTTTGGTGGGCGAAAACGGAACACTCAATCGACTGGCCACAGCACCCGACGCGGAAGAGCGGATCCATCCTGCATTTCTATGGGCGCCGCAGACCGTGGTGATCGATGAGGAATTGACCTTGCCCAAGAAATATAAGGCCGAGACTCCCAGCGACGAAGAGAGCCCCGGCCAGGCCGCATCAGCCAGCCTGGACTGGAAGCTGGACGGCCATAAGTTGAGCCTGAGCGCCAAAGCCACTCTCGGGCGAAGGCTCGTGGAAGCGAAGGACTGGCCCGAGGTCTACAAGGCCCGAAGCATGTTCGCGGAGGGCGCGGAGACGGAAATCCTCCTGCGTGGCGAAGGGAGCAAGTGATGAAAACGACCCTATGGATTCTCTGTTCACTCCTGCTTCTCTCTCCCGCCCTGGCGGCCCCCGCCGGTCCGCTTGATGAGGACTCCATACGCGCGAGAATCGCGGCATCGCCTTCATTGAAAAGTGCGGGTGATGAGGAAGCCTTGGTACTTTTCGAGGGCGACTACATCGACTATGCCGACGGTCGAGCCGTGTGGCGGCACCAAGAATTGATTCGCCTCTACAGTGAGTACGCCATCGATCATCTGGGCGATCCGCGCTTGGCCTGGGATGCAAGTCGACAAAAGCTCGACATTCACGCCAATCGAACTTACCTGAACGATGGAAGCATGCAGGATGCGCCCGCCAACGCTCACAACGAGGTGACGCCCTTCGGTGGATTCGATCGCGCGGTGGATTTCATCGACATT
This sequence comes from bacterium, assembly GCA_014382085.1. Lineage (GTDB taxonomy): Bacteria > Krumholzibacteriota > Krumholzibacteriia > JACNKJ01 > JACNKJ01 > JACNKJ01. The sequence goes on along the minus strand of JACNKJ010000001.1, from coordinate 762 downwards.
CGCGAGATGGTGGTCACGCGCGTGGGATTGGAACGCGGCGTCACCGTTTGGCTGGACTACACGATTTTCGATCTTGAACCCGGCTGGTTACCCTTCGGGCGTCACTTCTTCTTCCATGGTGAATTCCCCGTGGCCGAGCGTGAACTGATTGTGCGCGGTTTGCAGGGAGAGGTCGTGAATCCTGATGCTGCTTTCGGCAAGATCGCTCCCGCCGAGGAAATCGGCGGCCTGCTCTGGCGTGCGAAAGATCTGCCGCCTCGTCCCCACGATTTGAACGCGCGCACCGGCGATCAACTGCCCTGGATCGCGGTGTACGAATTCGACGCGTGGAAAGTCCCGATGGAAATGCTCGATGCCGCCTGCAAGAGATCTCTCGCCGATCTCGGCAGCTTGCATAGTGAGCTGGAAGACCTGGAGGACGAGCATCATCCCCTGGGCATGGAAGCTCGATTGGACATGTGGATGGATTGGATCGCCTCACGCGTTACACGGGTCAGTCACGAGCTCTTGCCCTGGTCTCGTCCGCCGAGAACTGTGGGTGAATGCCTCAATAGCGCCACGGCTAGCGACCTGGAGAGAACTTTGATCCTCTACGCCTGCTGCCGATCAGAAGACGCAGCCGCCAAGCTCTACTTCCCCGCTCGGTGGCGCAGTCTCAAGGACGCTGCGCCTGCAGTGAGTGCCCTGGACTCGCCCGGCGTTTTCCTACATTCGATGAAGGGTAAGCCTCTGCATGTGGATGGCCCAAACTGGCGAGTGGAT
>JACNKJ010000002.1 GCA_014382085.1 bacterium | reverse complement strand
GCGATAGTTTCTTTCTCCCCGTGCCCGAGACCCACGCTCTTCACAGTTTCCAGGTGCGAGCCGTGGACTGGGAAGGTCTGGCCGATCCCAGCCCAGCATTCGTCGAGCTTCCCGTCTTCAACAGTCCGCCAAGCATCCTCTACCAGCGCGGCGAGGAATTCGACACGCTCATCACCCTGCCCGCGGAAATCCTGCCGGTCTACAGTCTGAAGTTCCAGGTGGATGACCCCGACGATGATGAAGGGCTCGGAGCTCTCATCGAAGAAGTGCGTTTCTGGTTCGAAGACCCCGAGGCCTACATCAGTATTCCCGGCGCCGACACGCTTTTCACCCTTATGCCCGAACACTTCGGCGAAGAGGTGGGGGTCAACCGGGAATTCCATCTGCAAGCGGTGGATAGGGCGGGGGCCAAGAGTAACGTGCTACGCGGAGAGGCCGTGGTGAAAGATGTCAGCGAGGTGGAATTGCTCATCCTCGACTCCTGCGATTCGGGCACCACCGCTGAAATCACCGCAGACAATTACTGGAAAAACGATGTGGCGGGCCTTTTTTCGCCTGAAAAGGTCTATGTGCACGATTTTGACGAATTCGGGGGCCTGGGCCAGCCCGAAGTCCTTTACAACATCTTCTCCATTTTTAAAGCCGTGGTGTGGTATAATGGTGATGCCGGATTTGCAAATGATGAGCTGTTTACAAGCATCCCCACTCCCGAGATTCAAGAGGCTGAGGAGGCGCTCTTGGCGTATCTGGAAGGGGGAGGCAAGGTTCTGATCACAGGATGGAACCTAATAGGAGCCAGCGTTCGTGATCAGGTGGAGCCGGGTGAACCTCCCGGCCCCGAGAATTACAGTGGTGCCAGCTTCTCCGATGACTTCGACGATGAGGTGCTTTTGCTCGATGCGCTAAGACATCACAGCGTCAGTACGGAGAATCACGAGTCCTCGAATTTCAGGCTCTTCCCGGGCAGGGAAATCGTGGGATATCCTGAGATAGGCACGGAAACTTTGAGGAACATGACGGCCCTCACCGGCATCGACCTCATGCTACCGAATGAGGATGCTCTCGGGGCGGGAACCCTGGAGAGTCTCTACAGCGTCAACGGCGCGGTGGATACATATCCTCAGACCCTCGGTGATGGTGTTGTCGGATTGCGGCGGCACTTCAGCCAGGATGGAGAGATGGTGCTTCTCACCTTCCCCCTAAGCCTGGCATTCGGATATGGCAACGCGCTGGGTGAAGCGGAAAGCTTCCTCCAGCATTTCGACCTTCTGCCCTGACCCAGGGAATAGGGTCCCAATCCCGGGGTAAAGGGAAGAGGGCTTCTGCCCAGGCATCGGCAACAACAGTAGGGAATTCAACCTTTCGGGGGATACCGATGAAGAAACTTCTCTCTCTCATACTTCTTCTCGTGGTGTCCATGCCGGTTTCAGCCCAGTTGCTGACGACCTGCTACGACATCAACACCGGACTGGTGCCCGAGAACACCTTCGTCCGGGTCGAGGAACTCATAGTCACGGCGGTAGCCGATTACGGTTACTACGCCCAAGAACAGGCCGGCGGACCTTATGCCGGAATGTGGATCTACACCGGCAGCACCAACCCACCCACCGAGATCATCGGTGACATCGTCAATGTCGAAGGCGAGTACTATGAGTACTACGACTATTCGGAAATTGACATGAGCGTCATGGGTGGCGACGAATACGTGGGATTCGGCACCAGCCCCGATCCTCAGGTGGTCAGGGCCGTCGACGTCAAGACCAGCAATCCCCTCGAAGCGGAAAAGTGGGAAGCCATGCTCGTCCAGGTTCTGAATCTGGATCCGCTTCCTGATGATCTTGGTTATGGCGAGTGGTGGGGCTTCGAATTCGGCTATGCCGACAACGACACCTGCCGCTTCGATGATCAGTTCACCTATGGTCAGCCGCTTCCCGGTCAGATGATGGAAAGCGCCACGGGTCCCCTGCGCTACGGCTACGACTTCTTTAAGATCGAACCTCGCGGCAACTACGACTTGGTTTTCGTGGGCGCCGAGCCCGCGCCGAACTTGGACTACGCCGTTTGCACGGGCGACGCTACCATCGACGTTCGCTTCGATCGTGAAGTGGATCAGGTCACCGCGGAAAATCCCTGGAACTATTTCCTGGATGCCGGTCTTGTGAGCACGGCCGTTCTGGACGCCGAGGACGCCACGCTGGTTCATCTGACACTCAGCGCCAACATGCCCACGCAGCTGTACATGACCCTGACGGTCTTCGATGTGCAGAACACCACGGGCATTCCCATGACTCCGCAGGACGTGAGTTTCTGGGGCGGCGTGAATACGGTGGCTTTCGTGAATTCGCCAGATGCCGAGGGTAACAGCATCCTCGACCAGCAGGTTGTCACCTTCAAGGGTGTCCTTGCCGCGAAGTTGAACAGCCGCGCGTACTTCACCGATGAAGCCGGCGGCGACTACTCCGGTATCGAAGTCTACTGTCCGGCCATTATCGATGACCTGGAAGTCGGC
>JACNKJ010000003.1 GCA_014382085.1 bacterium | reverse complement strand
CCGCCGATCCATCCGGCGGGCGCCAATGTGCCGCCGGGCGCGGCCTGGGTCTGGGACAGGTTCATCCAACTGAAGGCGAAGACGCCGCTGCTGCGAATCCATTCGAGCAGTACCCAGAGTGCCGGCGCCGCCCAGATGGCCGCGTGGCCCAGGCGATCGCGCAACAGAGCCATGCCGCGGAAAAAGAGCCAGAAATAGAGCGTGATGTAAAAGGTCCAGACGATCACCGCGGGAATCATGATCCATGGGATGGTCACGTCGCTGGCCGGCACCAGCTCGCGCATCCAGCGATATTCGAGGACGCCGAAGAGCAGGCCCATGGGAAGTGCCATGTAACGGCCGATGGCCTTGGCGGGTGCGCCCAAGCGATCTAGCGCGATGAGGGGCAGCAGCAGCACGCCCCAACCCAGCCAGGGCGATCCGCCGCCGGGCAGGGCAAGATGAAACATGAGAGCGCTGAGCAGGCCGGCGGCCAAAAGGCGAAGGCGCATGGATCCTCCTGACGCAGCGCAGTTTAAGATGCGTTGCTGTGGCCGCCAAGGGAAATGCTCACTCCAGTGCCACCCGTTCCAGATCCAAGCGCTTAAGTTTCTTGAGCAAGCCCTGTCGGCTCAACCCCAGCGCACGTGCCGTGGCGCTACGATTTCCCTGAAAGCGGATCAACCCGCGCCGAATCATGCGGCGTTCCAGATCTTCCTGCGCTTCCTGCAAACTGAGACCCGACAGGCGCATGGGTTCGTCGGGTTCTACGTTATCGAAGATCTGATCGCTGAGCATCCAGCGCTCCAGGATAGGTTGTTCGCCATAGAGGGCTAGCACCCGCGCGATCTCATTCTGCAATTCCCGCACATTACCCGGCCAAGCGTAGCGCCGCATGAGCGCGGCGGCCCCCGGCGAAAGGGCCCGCATATAGGTGTTCGCACCGGGCAAGCCATCGCGAAGGAAACAAGCGGCAAGCACGGGAATATCCATGGTTCGCTCGCGCAGGGGCGGAATGCGCAGACGAAATCCACTGAGCCGGAACCAGAGATCTTCTCGGAAGCTGCCCTCGGCGATTTTCTCTCCCATGTCCCGATGCGTGGCGCTGACCAGCCGGAAGTCCACGGGCCTTAGCCGGTTCTCACCCACGCGCCGAATGGATCGCTCCTGCAAGACCCGCAGCAACCTTACTTGAAGCATGGGACTGAGGTCGCCCACCTCATCCAAAAAGAAGGTGCCGCCGTGGGCCATTTCGAAAAGGCCCACGCGTTCTTCGCGTGCGCCGGTGAATGAGCCGCGGGAATGACCGAAGAGTTCGCTTTCGATGAGCGAGTCGGTAAGCGCCCCGCCATTTTGCGCCACGAAAGCGGCGGATCCGCGCACCGACAATCGGTGCAGAGCCCGGGCAAAGAGCTCCTTGCCCACACCCGATTCGCCTTCCAGGAACACCGGCGTATCGCTGCGGGCCACGCGTTCCAATTGCTCGAGCAATTCGGCGATGGGCGACTCGGGATGATGCAAAATGGAATGGAAGTCGAGAGTCTCCCCCTCGGATTCCGATCTGCGTGATAGTTCTGCCAGCATGAAGCCGAGCCATTCCCGTCGACGCTCCAGCTGCCGCAGTGATTCCTTGCTGAGCCGAGCCATAACCCAGAGACCGTCCTCAAGAGGCCAGATGGCGTCCACCGAGCTTTGAGCTCGAAATGAGGGTCCCAAATCCAGCTGCATGCTTCCCCGGCACTCCAGGACCATGGGCGGCGGGCCATCCAAAGCACGCAATCGCTCAGCGCTGGGTGGCTCTCCGGGTATTCGTCCATGGCGAAGCCGCAAGCCGCCGGCCTGTTCTTCGAGCATGTCCCAGCTGCTGCCGGGAAATCGTTGTTCGAGCAAAGTGAAAAGGGATGGGGCTAGCGCAGTGTCGCAGAGTGCGGGGGCAGTCGCGGCCATGGGACCTCCTTGCCCAGGCCAAGGCAAGGCACATACCGATTTCGCCAATTGCGGAAGCTTAGAGAAAACCGCCACTTGGGCTTTGATGGAGAATCATCCACAGAAGAAATAGTCGAAGCTTCGGCGCGAGACGTCAGCTATTCGTAAGCCACACCTTCGCCTTCGACGACCTGGCCAATTTCGCCGATGCTGTATTCGAGGTCCAGCTCGGCGACACGGGCGGCATCTTCGGGAGCGAGGATGAAAACGTAGCCCACACCCATATTGAAGGCGCGGTGCATTTCGTCCTCGTCGACTCCACCAAGTTTCTGGATGAGCCGGAAAATGGGCGGCACCTGCCAGCTGCCACGCTCAACACGTACGCCGCAGCCATTGGGCAGTACACGGGGAATGTTGTCGGTGAAACCGCCGCCGGTGAGATGGGCCATTCCCTTTACCTTGATACCGGCCGCCAGCATGGCCTGGAATTGCTTCAAGTAGCTGCGATGCACCGCCAGCAAGGCCTCGCCCACGCTGACGCCACCCAGTTCTTCAGGTCGCGAATCCACTTCATAGGGACCCTCATCCAAGAGAGCCATGCGATCGACCT
>JACNKJ010000004.1 GCA_014382085.1 bacterium | reverse complement strand
ACGCTACGCCCTCCTTCGTGGTTTACAAAATAGTCAGCCAACTCTCCCTGGGACAGGGTGTAGAAGTTCCACTGGATGGCGATTTTCGTCACGACCTGGATGCCATCGCCGCCGCCGTGAATGAGAAGACCAAGATCGTCTTCGTGTGCAATCCAAACAATCCCACCGGCACCTACAACAGCGAACAAGAGCTACGGGCTTTCATGGACAAGATCCCTGAAAACTGTCTCGTGGTGGTGGATGAAGCTTACTACGAATACGTGGAAGCACCCGATTACCCTCAGACCATCGAGTGGATGGACCGCTACCCAAACCTGATCATTTTGAGAACCTTCTCGAAGATCTACTCACTCGCAGGCCTTCGTATAGGGTACTCCGTCAGTCATCCTAATCTCGTGGATCTCCTTGAACGCGGCCGCCCACCCTTCAACGTAAACTCACTTTCTCAGGTCGCGGCCCTCGCGGCCCTTAGAGACCCGGAGCGTCTACGTTGGATTCAGGAAGAAAACGGCATCGGTCGTCGATACATCTGCAAGAAGCTGGAAGCCATGGGTTGCCGAGTACTGCCCAGCCAAACCAACTTCGTCATGGCCTTCCTTCCCATGGATTCACAGAAGGCCTATGAAGAACTGCTTGAGCGTGGCGTCATAGTTCGGCCCATGGGAAACTTCGGCGCGGAACTCAATGCCGTTCGAATTAGCGTGGGACTGGAAGAGGAAAACCATCGGATGATCCATGCCTTAGCCGATCTTTTGCAGCAAATAGCCCGGAGCTAATCCATTGGAATACAGAATCAAACCAGCCCGTAAATTTCGGGGCCGCTGGGAAGCCGGCGGAGATAAGTCACTTACCCACCGGGCATTCCTCTTCAATGCTATGGCTGAAGGGGAGGCCCTTATTAGCAACGCCTCCGGAGGCGACGACTGCGCGCGCACTCGAATCATCGTGGAAATGTTAGGCGCCGAAGTTACCGCGAATGGACGACATCAATGGCGTGTTCGCGGATGCGCAGGCAGTTTCAAAGCTGTTGATGAGGTTTTCGACTGCGGCAATTCCGGAACCACCATGCGCTTAACCGCCGGATTGTTGGCAAGCCAAGCTCACAGTTATGAGTTGGACGGCGACGAATCTCTACGCGGCAGGCCCATGGAACGCATCAAGGCGCCGCTTGAACTGCTTGGCGCAAAAGTTGAGTTGGCCGACGGAGGCAAACCACCTTTCAAAATTCATGGCGGAGGTCTGAAAGCCGGCAAATACGAGAGCCCTGTGGCCAGTGCTCAGGTGAAAAGTGCTTTTCTTCTGGGAGCGCTCAGAGCCCAAGGTGATTCATCTTTCCGCGAGCCGGCATTGAGTCGCGACCACAGCGAGAGAATTTTAGGATCCATGGGTGTAAAAATGACCCAAGACCTGGATGGATGGCTTCACATCTCAGGCCCCCAGCTTCCCATGGCGAAGAGTATCATCGTGCCAGGAGACATTTCCTCTTCCGCATTCCTACTCGCCGCGGGACTTCTCATTGAAGGCTCCAATGTGGTGGTGAAGAACGTTGGCGTGAACCCAACGCGTACCGGCTTACTCAAGGTGGTGGAGCGCATGGGCGGGAAGATCGCGGTCTACCACCCCAGGGAAGAGTTGGGTGAACCGGTGGCGGATCTCCTGGCACAATTCTCAGTGCTGAAAGGCGTGGAATTGCTGCCCGAGGAAATTCCATCCTTGATCGATGAAATCCCCATTCTTGCAGCCCTGGCCAGCCAGGCTGAAACCGCCAGTGAATTTCACGGATTGGCGGAGCTTCGACACAAGGAAAGCGATCGCCTCGAAGCATGTCAGCGCATGCTCGAAGCGTTTGGTACAGAGTCTTCAGTGCTGGGCGACACGCTTCGCATTGAAGGTCGGGCCCGTCTGCGCAGTTGTGAGTTCGATCCCATAGGTGATCATCGCATGGCTATGGCTGCCACCATCCTGGCACTTTGTGCAAAAGGCGAGAGTCGTATTCTGAACACCGATTGTGTCGCTACAAGTTTCCCCGAATTCCCATCCATCATTCGTAGGATGAGCGTGAATGCCTTGGAATCCGTCGAGGTGAGTTCATGATTATTGCCATCGACGGACCTGCCGCCAGCGGCAAAAGCACCACGGCCAAGGGCGTCGCCCAAGCCCTGGGATTCGATTACCTGGACACAGGAGCCCTTTACCGAGCCCTCACTTTGGCGGCCCTTGAGGCAGGTCTAGCCGCCGAGGATGACTCTGCCATGGCCGCATTCCTGGAGAATCTCCACATTCGCTATCGTTTTTATAAGGGCGAAGTGAAGGTGCTCATTCAAGACAAGGATGTGACCGATGAAATTCGCTCTCCGGAGATTGCCGACCAAGTGAGCGCCTTCAGTGCGGTAGCCTCCGTACGGGAGCGCATGGTGGAACTACAACGAAAATTCGCGCGCGGGAAGAATCTCGTAGCCGAGGGTCGCGACATGGGAAGTGTGGTCTTTCCCGAAGCCGAACTTAAAATATTCCTAA
>JACNKJ010000300.1 GCA_014382085.1 bacterium | reverse complement strand
TGATCCCAGACAACATTGATGTCTTCCTGGAATAGACCCAGGTTCAGGCGACGGGAGCGAAGGTAGTGGATGTCTCCCAGCTCGCCACTGTCCACCAATTCCTTGAGTTTCAGAACGGCGGGGGAGTAGATGAATGTATGGCCCACCATGCCTACGAGATTCTTCTCGGCGGCTTTCTTGGTTAGCGCCATGCTTTCCTCAGATTTCGCCGCCAGCGGTTTCTCCACAAAAACGTGCTTGCCGGCTTCGAGAGCCGCCATGGCCAGTTTGAAGTGACTGGAAACCGGTGTGGCAACCACCACCGCATCAACTTCGGGGTCCTTGATGATATCCTCGTAGTTGGTGGTTTTCTGCAGGAAAGGATAGAGTCGCACCATATGGTTAAGTCGATCCTCGGAGAGATCCGAGACCCATTTGACCTTCGAGCGCTCTTGATTGACGAAATTACGGATGAGATTCGGGCCCCAATATCCGCATCCAATGACACCGACCGTCAGCAAACCATACCTCCTGGTACGTACAATCATCCCTCTTTAAGTCCAAGCAAGGGTTATGTCAACTCATTTGATCAGTAGGCTCCAATCCCAAATAAAACCACTGGGATGGTGCGAAGGATGATCTTGAAGTCGAGAATCAGGGTCCAGTGTTCCATGTAGTGTATGTCCAAAAGGGCCATTTCATCGAAGGGAACACTACTGCGACCGCTGACCTGCCAAAGCCCGGTGATACCGGGTAAGGCATGCAGACGTTGGCGATGCCAATCCTGATACTGCTCGACCTCATAATCGATGGGCGGACGAGGTCCGACCAGGCTCATTTCACCTTTCAGCACATTGAAGAGCTGGGGAAGTTCATCGAGACTGGTTTTACGTAGGAAACGACCGATGGAAGTAATTCGCGGATCGTTCTTGATTTTGAAGGAATCGCCACACTCTTTCTCGCGGCGTCCACGAATGAGTTTCTCGAAGTAAGCCTTGTGAATGGTCTCATCGTTGTTCGCCTGCATAGAACGGAACTTGTAGAAATTGAATACCCGACCGTCCTTGCCCACTCGTCGCTGAGTGAAAATGGCAGATCCACGTGACGTGAGAACCACTGCGAGGGCAATGAAGATGAGTATGGGAGATAGCAGGACGATGGCCATAAAGGAGAAGAGGAAATCGAATAACCTCTTCACCACTTGTCCACGGTCGTAATGACCAAAGGCTGGCAAAGGAGAAACCAACGAGAGGTTGGGTGTTCCTCCAAGCGTAGCGGACCCGGCCACGGTATCCGCCGCAAGGGATGTCTTTTTCAAGCTCGAACTCCTTAGGAGTGGGGCTCACAGTTGTGTTTCAAGCCTGGTGCAATTCCAAAGAGTCTAACGCAGTGCTTCTGGATCGACCTCCCTCAGAGACTTCCCGGTGGCCCGGGATCCCATCCATTTCAGGCAGCCAGTATACCAGAATCCGGGTGCGACTTCCATATGCAAAGCGCAAATTAGGCTCGGATTGCCGAGTCTTGTTCTAGCATTTTTAATAGCTCAGCCCAGCGGCCTGCCACACTCTCTCTTCCATGAATATCATCGACGTATTGGAGGGCATTCTGAAGTCGCAGCTGCAAATCAGGGGAGCTTTCCTGCCAAATCTCATGTAGGCGAAGTGCCAATTTATCAAGGGATTCCTCAAAATATCCCAGCTTTTGTCGGCTTAGGAGCTCACCGGGATCCACAGTCGAAACCACCGGCACATTCTGCCTCCAAGCCTCCAAAAAAGAATTCGGAAATCCCTCTACCAGGGAAGTATTGAGGAATATTCGGGCTCGAGAGAAAAGTTGGGGTACGTCCTGATTAGAAACCCAACCCAAATAGTTCAGATTGGTCTGCAATTCGAATTGCTCGATGATTCCCTGAGCATAGGATTCATGACCGCCGGCCTTCCCGCCAAAAACCTCGAATTGGATTTTCGGGAATCGTTTCGCCAGAGCAAGCAACCACTCAGGACGCTTGAGAGACCTCAAGTTACCGCCCCAGAGCACCCTGTTTCGGTCGTAATCCCCGAAGCCCTCTTCAGGTAATTTAGGGAGCATGGAGGGAATGATCGAAGGGGAGATGCCGTAGTTGCGCGCGAGTAGATCGGCCTGTTCGGAGGTTTGAGCCACCACCCACCGAGCCTTGGCTAAGGTCATTCGATAGAGAACATGGTTCTGCGGATGTGTCAGGATTTCACAACCCGGTTTCAGGTCGCTGTCGCTGGCCAAAAGAAAGAGAAAGGGAATTCCAGCCTTGCGAGCCACTGCCGCACCTAGAGCCGTCAACTCTGATGCGCCGCGCTGTACCAGCAGATCGATTTTCTGCTCTTTCAGAAACCGGACCAGAGTGCTGCCTTTGGGGTGGATCAACTTCAGCAGGGGAGCTCCGCCTGTAGGCATGATCTGCCAGACCCGTCCCTCTTCGATTTTCAGCGGCTCGACCTTCTCTCCCTCCATGAGGAAGTGCATTTCATGACCCATGCTGTGGAAGAGACCGCCCAAAGACCGC
>JACNKJ010000005.1 GCA_014382085.1 bacterium | reverse complement strand
TGCGGACGGTCCAGGTGCCGAAACCAGGATAGCTGAAACGTTTGTCCTTCTTGATGGTCTTGCCCATCACGTCGAAGGTGCAATCGACGATCTCGGAGACCGCCTTCTTGGTCACTTCGGAGCCTAGCTCCTTGTGGCTCCAAACGGCATTGATCAGCTCGGACTTGGTCATGAAACACACCGCCTTTCCGGTGTTCGGGTAGGTTTGGGGTGGATTGCCCCCTGAACCGTAGTTATGACAAGTTCGAAAAACTGTCTAGCAAAATCTTCAGGAAAGCCCGGGAAACCGCCTTTAAATGGACCCTGGGTCCCGGAAAAGCCTCAACCAGGCTACTTTCCGGTCTCCTGACTCGTGGGACGCCCGGTACCAAAGCCTTCATCGATGGTCGACGGATTGACAAACTCCATGAAACCTCGATCCACGGTCCACCTTTTCAGTTTGCCGTTTTCGAAATGGAGCCACACCACACGATCGGGTTGATCGCCATCCCCCTCGAACATGTAGATCCAACGCTCGCGCTCGCTGGTACGGAATCGATGTTCGGGACGCCCCCAAGAAAAATACACATCAGCCGGGCTCATGCCTTTGTGGATTTCCTGGGCTTCGATGGCTTCATTCCTATCGCTGTCATAGTCAGCTCGGGCGGCGATGATATCGTCGTCGGGCTTTGCTATTGACTTGAGATGGGAACTACAAGCGAACAGGAAAAGGGTGCTGATGATAAGAAAGCTGATCTGAATGGCGCGCGTCATCGTGGGTCCTCCTCAGGCGAGACTTCAAGTCCAGTCTAGCCGAAGGGAAAATGCGTGCAATGAAAAATGCCCGGGTCCTCTTCAATCTGCAGGCAAAATTCCGATCAGTATCGTCTCATCCTTCAACCACTCTGTGGCGAACTCGGCAATGTGGGCAGGCCTGCTCTCCATGGTGCGGCGAGAGAAATCCGCGCGCAAATCGCGCAGAAGCATTTCCTGCCTGGCGGTCTCTTCGGTCCAGGCCAATAATGAACTGAGCTTGGAGGAATCGGGGCCCTGTCCCTGTGAAGAGTGTTCGACCATTCTCTCAACGATGCGATCCTTGGCGCTGATCACCGCGAATTCCGAATACTCGCCCAATCGCACACGATCGATGATGCGACGTAGCACAGCCTCAACTCTATCACGTGCCCCCGGCGCCAAACCTCGAATGGCAATCTCAAGATGGCTCGGTCCCACCGCATTGAATCGATACCATGCACTCACCACCATGGCCAGGCGAGCGTCTCGAATATCCGATTCGCAAAGCAACTGGATCAGTCCTCCCGAAAGCGCGAGCAAGGGTGCTTTCTCATGACTGGGCGGAAGGCCCGGCATCTGTGCAAGCAGCAATTCCATGGGTGCATTCTTCTCGGAGACAACACGCCCTTTGCCCCACTGGGGCTCTGGCCAGATTGAAAAACGAGGACGGGGTCCGGAAAGGCCCTTGAGCAGGGGCAACCAGCGATTCATTTCCGCGTTCGCTTCGAGATCACCCGCCACGACGATTTGCACCACCGCTGGGCTATATCGCTCGTTTAGAAAGCTGGCGAGCTTGCTGGCATCGGCAGTTCCCTGGGCCAGCTTGCCCGACCCTTTTCCATAGGGATGATCCCCATAAAGCAGTGAAGCCATTTGACTGCGGAGATCCAATTCTGCGCTTCGTCTCCAACGCTGCTGATCGATTTCCAAGGCGTGAATTGCCCGCGCTAGGTCGGCTTCGTTGAACTCGGCGCGGTACTGGAACATCCCCTGTATAATCGCTGGGAGCCGGAACAGATCTTCGCTGGGGCCGCTGAGCAGGAGCATGGAAAGATCCTGGCCCACTCGTTGATCCAAAACCCAACCTATCTCACCCAGTAGCTCGCGAAGAGAGCGGCCCTCGACGCTGATCTCCCCCAGTAGCCTCGCGGACAATTGAGCTAGATAGGGATCGTCTGCGGAAGTGGCCACACCTGCCGGGAATGCGAGTGCGCAGGTTGCCCATCCGCCTTGACCGCTGCCGGCCACAGCGAAGCGCCCTCCCGCGTCCAGCTGTGCCTCCTGCCAATCCAGGGCACTGGCGGAAGCGGCGAGAAAGAGGATGAGCGCTGCGAAAACTCTCAAGAATCGTCCTCCGGCGAATGGGGATCTGCGATCGCATCGGCTGCCATATCCAGGAATGGAATGAGCCAGGGCATCAGACCCTGCTCACCCACTTCTTCATAATCACCCCGCACGGCGCGCAAAGCCAGGTAGTATCCGGATCCGGCGCGTCGAATGGCGGGCTCCAGGTGGAATCCAGCCGAGGACCAACCCCGTCGCGCCAGAGATGTGGTCAGAAGCCGACCCACCCGACCATTTCCATCCTCAAAAGGATGGATGGATTGGAATTCGTAGTGAAAGCGCCCGGCGGCCAGCAGGGGATCTTCATCAATTTCAAGGGTTTCGAGCATGAGCTCTTCCAGCAACTCCCCAACCCTTGCAGGATGCGGAGGGTGGAACACCGTTTTCCCAGCCCCCTCACCC